>NZKY01000044.1 GCA_002694035.1 Opitutia bacterium | reverse complement strand
TTTTTCAAATAAATAGCGTCTCGTTTATCATCGATGATTAATTTGTCGTCAAATTCAGAGCGCCTGGAGCCAAATTTAATGTTTTGCAAAGAGTCCGGCGTATCTGTTCTGGTTCCCCATATGCCGGCATCACCTCCATCATCCATATAGGCAACATAAGTCCAAATAACTGGCCATTCCAAAGCTCTGAACTTAACCGCAAGGCTATTAACATAATCTAACTGCTTCGGATCAGTCTGGTAGGCCGTTTTAAACTCATCAATACATGTATAACTTTTTTGCAAGTCCACATTAACAAGTGCCGCCCTTTTTCCAAACCCAAACTTAGCACGTGTTGGATTTGCTTTAATTTCCTGAAAAATCTGACGTGCAGTTTTATCACTCTTTTCCATTGGATGATCCTCTAAAGCAAGTCTAATTAGTGCAACCTAATTAGCCAGTTTGACCTATTATCTTAAAAGATGATTGATGTATATCAATGTTACTATAACTCAATATTGGCTTAATACGAGTAAAGGTGAAGGCATGAATGAGATAGATATTCTGAGGTGGATACACATANTTGCAATGGTTTATTGGCTAGGTGGCGAGTGGGGAGTTTTTCAATCCTCATACAATGTTGTGAATCACAACCTCTCGATGGATGAACGCCGTCGTCATATGGAAACAGCATATCGTATTGATCTCTTAGCACGCATTGGCATTACTTTGATGCTCCCTCTCGGTCTTCAGATGGGTTTTTACTACGGATTTGTTCCTTTTATGGAGGGTTGGCTTAGTGCAATGTGGCTTTTCTTTCTNGGAATTCTCATGACAGAAGTAATGGCATTTTACTTCCGCGAAACAGATCGAGGAATAACCTTAGGTAAAATAGTCGAAATTTCTCGATATATTCAAATCGGATTTTTATTTGGTCTTGGCGGTATGGGTCTACTTAATCTTGGTCCAGTTGATGTTTCGNGGGGGTATTGGTATCCAGCAAAAATGGTAACTTTCGGTGTTATGCTGGTTATTGGCTTGTTGTTGCGTTTTGTTATGCGTGAATGGACAATACTATTCAGAGTTCTTGCAACTGGCCCAAATGCTGAGGCNGAAGCTCAGTTGGACAGNTCAATAAGCAAAGCGCGTATTATGGCTTATTTTTATTGGGTGGGGATNGCTGGAACCGGCTTTTTAGGAGCTGTTAAGCCATTCTNATTAANTAAAAATTTATTGTTANCTTGTCTTCTATCTACAAATAGTGAAGAGTAAGNCACAGTTTGTTTCGATAAAAGTCACACGAATTATCAGATAAATGAGCCATACTTTAATGGATAAAATTTGGGCGTCTCACCTCATACATAAGTTTGAGGACGGAGACGACCTATTGCTTATTGATCGAATTTTTCTTCATGAGCGCACCGGCGCTTTCGCACTAAAATCTCTTGAAACAAAGAAACTAAGTGTTAAAGAACCAAGCAGTGTTTTTTGCACAATTGATCATATTGTAGATATAAAACCCGGGCGACCAAACCTTTCAAGAATGCCAGAAGGGCAAAGTTTTATTGAAGCCATGCGGCATTCAGCAAAAGCACATAACCTTAAATTATTTGACTTAGACAGCCCTGACCAAGGCATTGTTCATGTTATCTCGCCAGAACTTGGCATCGTGCAACCTGGTTTATCCCTTATTTGTGCTGATAGCCACACTTGTACGCAAGGTGCATTTGGTGCTTTGGCATGGGGGGTTGGNACCACAGATCTTGAGCATGCACTTGCAACGAAANCGTTGAAGTTACGCAAACCTANAAATATGCGNATCTATATNNAAGGAAANTGGTNAGAAGGTGTTAGNNCAAAAGATGCTATTCTNGCAATNATATCCAAATATGGCGCAAGTCACGGAAATGGTTTTGCGATAGAATTTGCCGGGCCAGCGACAGAGGCCCTTTGTATNGAAGACCGTATGACACTTTGCAATATGGCGGTTGAATTCGGAGCTTTCACAGCAATCATAAAGCCAGACCANAAAGCTATCTCTTGGCTAAAAAACCGACGCTACTCACCCGATAATANCCCTGANATAGAAAATTATGTCGCTGCATTATTTAGTGANAAAGAAGCCGTCTTTGATGAAGAGATTAATTTTGATGTTACGTCGTTAAAACCATATGTGAGTTGGGGCAGTTCAGTCGATCAATCCGCTCCTATAGATAGTCTAATACCGCGAGTTGATGGCTCAGAGATGTCAGCTTTGGATTATATGACTCTCAATGAGGGAACACCCCTTTTAGGGTTAAAAATTGATGGTGCCTTTATCGGGTCATGCACCAATGGGCGGTTAACAGATCTACGTCGCGCCGCAGCTATCCTAAAAGGGNAAAAAGTGGCGCCTCATGTGAAAGCAATTTGTGTTCCTGGATCTAGCCGCGTTAAAGCCGAAGCAGAAAAAGAAGGTATTGATAAAATTTTTATAAATGCGGGATTTGAATGGTGTGAGTCCGGATGTGGATTTTGTTTNTATGCTGGTGGTGAGACATTCGAAAAAGGGGCTCGTGTTATTAGCAGTACAAACCGTAATTTTGAAGGCCGGCAAGGACCGCAAGTTAAAACACACATTGCCGCCCCAGAAACAGTTGCCGCTTCAGCTGTATTNGGCTTCATAACNTCTAAAAATCAGAAAGAACATTAGAGTAATGGAAGCTTTAAAAGTTATTCGTACGCCGGCTATCTCCCTGTTAATTCCTAATATCAATACCGACGTGATTATGCCCTCACGGGAGATGCGAAAAGTTGAAAGAACAGGATTAAAGGAAGGAATTTTCGCAGACTGGAGATATCTTCCAGGNAGTCGTGATCCTGANCCCAACTTCATTATGAATGATGAACGCTTTGANTCCGCGCNAATAATTTTNGGTGGTGAAAATTTNGGTTGTGGATCAAGNAGAGAGTTTGCCGTGTGGGGACTATATGAATATGGTTTTCGGGTAATTATTGCACCTTCATTTGGTAATATATTTTATAAAAATTGTATCGTTAACGGTATTTTGCCTGCCATAATTGAACATGGTGCTTTAGAAGTTATCAATGATTACTGTTTAAATGCCTCACCGTTAGAAATTAACCTTGAAACAAAAACAATAATNTTCAACCGAAATTCTCTGGCATTTGATATCGATAATCATGCGCGGAATTTATTGCTCGAAGGCTTGGATCAAATTGATAGAACACTTGGATATACAGAAAAAATTGACACCTTTATCAATGACGATAAAAAAAATAGAAGCTGGGTTTATGAAAGTAAAATTGGCTAGTAAATTTGTGTATTTGAATACTTGTTTGGTAAAAACAAAAATACGATTGAACTTAAAAAGAGTGGGATTATACCAAAATANGTTAATGTAAGTGGCCATCCAATAGACTCAGACCCCCAAGGAATAAGCAAGGGTGCCAATAACCATGCTGTTGTTACGGCAAGAGAACCAGACACCCCNGTTGCTGTTGCACGNAGATGAGTAGGAAATAATTCACCGATCATTGGCATGCGGACAGCTTCTGAACCATATAAAAAAAGAATGGTCATCCCCAAACTTAATGTCAGGATAATACCAAGTTGAGCTTCCCAAATAGCATAAAGAAAAAATAAACCACCAAATAATATCCAAATTATTAGAGTGTTTCTGCGAGTAAAAACAAATTCTCCGACAACGGAAGACAAAATATAACCTACAGCACCAATGGCATAGGAACTCCCAACAATAGAGCCAGCTTGAGAAAGCGTCATGCCGTAATGTGAGACAAGAAAAGTCGGCAAGAAATAAGTTGTTCCCCCAATTGCAAAACTAATAAAAAAGCTACCGGCAAAACATATAAATAAATTAGTTTTGTGCTCTTCAAGAAGTTCAAACAAGCTGTCTGACAAACCTTTGCCGTTTTCATTACCACCGGATTGTTGTTTTATATTTTTAAATCTTGAGCTTTCAGGAAGTAAATATGCAATCAGGGGCGATAGGAGCAAAACTACAAAAGCTGGAAGGAAAATACTCCGCCAACCATANGNNNCNATTAGNGGGACAACTATNAAAGANGCAATTGCAAANCCTAATGGATAACCTATCTGGAGAGTGCCGGCTATTAACCCCCTATATTGTTGAGGAGCGGTCTCTACAACCATTGTACTTGCTACCAAGTATAACCCTGCCCCTAATGCAAACCCAGAAATACGCAGTATTGTCAGAACTAGCAAACTATCAGCAAAAGCATGCAAACCAACAAAAAGAGCCGAAAAGCCGAGTAATGAGACNAGTACNNGTCTACGCCCAATGTAATCACTCAGCATCCCAACAAGTACCACGGCAAAACTGGCAACAAAGAATGAGGCAGATAGCATGTAACCGATTATTTTCAAATTAATATNGAATTCTTCAAGCATACCTGGGATGGCATAGCTAAATAACGATTGGTCAGCAGTGGAAAGAGTAATAGCTAACAGAGAAATTAAAAATATGCGGGCTGGTTCAGTCTTTGAATATTCAACNAGTCGTTTAATATTAGCCATATATAAACCAGATATTTGTTATGAGTTTTTAGCAGTAATCATTTCGTCATGAGCAGCATAGGCTGCATCGATTTGGCGACGAGCAACACCCGCAGCTGGAAAACCAGACTCCAGACCAGCGAGCAACATAANATGCTCCATCTCACGACGACTTATGCCATGAAATATCCCAGCTCGGATAAAATATCCAACATCCAGTTTTTGAGCGGTACAGACTGCTATCACGCACAAAATTTTTGTCTTGAAATCAACACTATCTAGACCCCAAATTTCCGGGGCAATTCTGCACATAAGAATTTGATTGAATTCACCATCTTGTAATTGTTTGCAAAGCTCCTCACCATAGTCTGGGCCAAAAATCTTATGGAACATTTCCCTGCCACGAGATAACTCTTCTTTTGTGAATTCATTTACCATGTCAAACTGATATAAGCTCTCTTTCTAAATCATAGAGACGCTCAGCACCATTCTTGGTAATAAGCATTGTTTCCTCAAAAAACATACCGCCCCACCCCACCTCGTGTAATTCAAGATCAATATTCAAAACCATATTTTCTTCAACAGGGAAATCTCCAAGTGTTCCACCAGCAATGAAAGGTACTTCAATATGATCAAGACCAATGCCATGTGTAAAAGCCAATTCAAAGGATGGCAAACCATTAAGCCTAACGGCATCAATTGTCTGCTCTCTTAATTTTCCGGTCTCAATGCCTGGCCGTAAAGCTTCATAAGCGGTATCAATGCCAGCTGTAAAAGCATCCCAGTAGGTTAACATTTTTTTATCGGGTTCTCCCAAAACGACAGTTCTTTGAACATCTCCCATATATCGTTTCCATTTCAACATGCTATCNAAACAAACTTGGTCACCTTTCTTAATAGGATAAACCCTNTNAGGACGACCTGCTCCAGCACTTTTAACACCAGCCCCATTAAAATTTGCAAAAACGCGTGCACCCTCACTAGCAACTTGGATTTCATAAGCACGGTGAACCTCCTCCCATGTTGCCCCCTCTCTTATGGTTGAAATAGCTGAGGTGATTGCATTTTGATTTTTTTGAGCTGCTTCTCGAAGAATGGAAATCTCATCCGGTGTTTTCACCATTCGAATTTCAATAAGAAAATTTGTAGCGTCAACTACCCTATCCGNACTCAATACACCTTCAAGTGCAGAAACAAATCGGGTATCGTCAATTCCTACTTTACCTGATTTATCCAGTCCAAGCTCTTTAAGTGCAGCAATAGCTGCTTCGGTAACACCAATATATGGTTCGTCTTCCATGCCTTTGACTAAAGATGCAATATCTCTGTCTTCATCTGTTACCAAATTTTTTGCAAAAGTATGAACTTTTAGGATGCCGCCATAAGTTCCAAAATAATAAAGCTTTACCTTAGGCATCCATGTAGGTTGCTGTATCAGAACAGCAGCTTCTATTTCTGTNACAATTAAGCACGCTTCTTTATTTGGATCTCTAGGCAAAATTGCGCAGGCAACCCANGGTACATCGTATAAAAANTCACTGTCGAAATCGCTTAGGTATAGAACATTATTTGATGAAACCGCTACAAGAGCGTCAAGCCCCTCACGATCCATAATCTCATAAGCTCTTTCTTTATTTAACAGCATTATGTTTCCTAACGAAAATTGGCTTCAGACAAATACCCGCCAACACGGGTTTCCCAATCATCCACATCTGTGTAAAGACCCGTATACATATCAGAAAGATAAATGAGCCATAACGCCCCACTTTGTGTGCAAACCGGCCCGTGACGGATACCAGGTGGTCTGCCGATATAGTGATCTTTCTTTAGAACCAAATCTTCTTTGATATCTTTGCGTTCATGATCGTAGGTGTATCCAATATATGCATCACCACTAATTAGATAAAGACATTCATTATGGGGATGATGCTCTGTTCCAGGGTCAATAAAGCCCGGAGACAGTGCAGTCAAAGCAATAACCTCTCCTGTGCGGTCATCTTTTCGCAATGCTTTTGTTAACACACCTGGTGGACGATCTTGCTTACCTTCTGGATTAACCCATGTTGATTTCTTAACTATATCCTTCATAGGATCTGCCCAGCTTAATTTCCAACTTTCCATTACAGGGATATGATCGCCTGCTTCCAGATCAATTTCTCCCTTTTCCCCAGGGAAATATTCAAATGCTTTATTTGTGAAAAACAAGACACGTGCACCGTTTTCAGAATGCCAATCACCGCAGGCCATGCCGCCTGGGATATAGGTATAACACCCAACAGTAAGCATATCATCACCAAGTGAAAATGAGCCTTCGAGAACATAAATATCCATAGAAGCAGAATTATATCCCTCAGAAGCGCTAAACCCTGGCTTCATTTCAATCACAAAATGTTGACCGCCAGTTTTTTCTTCACGGCAACATTCTCTAACGAGAGCATCCGTCATTCCTGGAAGAAAATCTTCTTTGAGCTCTGAAGACGAAACGTCAAGCATATCTACTCTTTGCATAGCCATATCACTTACTCCTGGTTAATAATTGTTTATCAAATTTCTTTAAATAATCGACAACTGCAAGACTACACGCCTTGGGCTTTGTAATCATACAATAGGTGCTGCCTGCTCCTTTGATTGTTTTAATGTCTACATCTTTTTTTAAGGCCAAAAAATCCCTGATCAAACCATCATAGCTTGCTGACTCAAGTTTATCATCATTATTCAATGCACTGTCGTTTCCCATTAACAACATAGTCGGACATTTAATATTTTTAATATCTGAGGTTAAGTCTAAATTTGCATAGGCATCTAAAACAGACTTCAAGGTTGTCATATTTACATTTTCAACATAGCGTTTTTTTGCCCATCGTTCATATTCAATACCTTCTTCTGAATACAATAAACGTGTTGGTAACACTACACCTGCATACATGCGGGACATTTGCTCCACCCCAAAAACAGTGGCAACTTCATAAGAAGCTCGGAAAATATCTTTCCAAGTTTGATCAGAACGTATCCACGGATAAGCAACAAGTGCTTTCATACGTTCAGGATATTTAGATGCAAATCGCACACCAATGGAGGTTCCAGTTGATGTGCACCATATACTCGTTTTTTCAATACCAGCATGATCCAAAATTGCTGCAAGGTCATCAACCCATCCTTCTACAGAATATGGCTCGGTCATACTCCAGTCAGACTTTCCGACACCTCGATAGTGCCAATGAAGGAGTTTATGATGTGGCTCAAGAAATTGATCACAAAACTCAAATTGCTTATCGACCAGCGCAAACCCGCCTATTAATGTGATCACGTGATCACCTTTGCCTTTAACTTGATACCATAAATTAGATCCGTCTCTTCGTGCTTTAGCCATCATTTACCCCTGTTCAAGATAGTCATAGACCGTTTTGATACCTTCGAGCATAAAGCCCATTGGCAACCAGTATCCCCCATAGACTTCTTTTGGTTGTAGAGGGATTAATTCTTCATTATCAGCATCATAAAATGACAAATTGGCATCCCCCTTCAAAATCGTCCCAAATTCGGTATCTGTCATAATCATCTGCGTTAAGTCATGCACCAGAGGCCGACCTCGTGGTGGCACATGGCAATCAGGAAAATGACGTTCACAGGTCAATGGAAGATTTTTTAGATAAAACTCCATATCCGTCAGTTCTATTTCCTCTGAAGGTATAAATGACATATTAATAAGCTTTTCCCCATGGCGCGAAACTGAACGTTGTAAATGAGTTCCTGATGAGAAATCTTGGTTCATTTGGGGCAACATGGGGTGCGTCCCACTTTGTTGAAACTCGCCCATTTTGGAACAAGCTCCCAAAAACCAACTAAGAACAACTAGCCAATCTTTATCTCCCCATTGAAAGGCAGAATACATAGTGTTTTGACCGTTTAGCTTACACGGAACACCGATGACAGCTACATTATAATGCGTCCTCGCGGGACCAATACTATCCGGAGACAAGCTTTCAGGATAACAACGTAAATGTGGACTCCACAGAAACGCCTCTGAAGGGTTGTCCGCAGGCTCAAGAGGCGCGGGCAATAATGCAGATAAAGCTACCGGATCAGCCGAAAAGTGAATAAGCAGAAGATCCCCCGCAAAACGCCAAGGCAGAGCTTCAACGACTGAGGCTGAACCACTAGGTGCAAATGGTCTTGAATAACCTTTTGTCACAATTCTATTCCCCCCACCAGTCACCCCATGGCGCAATCATCTCGCTTTCTTGTTTTGACATAAATGAAAAATATTCATCTACCTGGTCTTGAGCCCAATCAATATTTGAATATTGAAAATCAATTTCTTTTTCGCCGCGACAAAACCATACAGCACCTTTATGAGTAGCTTGAGGTCCATGAGGACGCGTAGGTGGACGGAAAATATATGCCCCACCATTTATTATACCGGTAGTACCCATTAAGTAATCACCTTGAAGTAAAAACAACTCCTCCCAAGTGTCATGAGCTTCCAAACGACGGTCAACCCAGCCAGGCTGTTGTCTTGTCATTAAGGTATAAGCCGTTGTCTCAGGGTCTTGCCGCAGTATTTTTACACCCAAAGCAGGATCAGCTTCTTCTGCTGGGCGCCCTTCATAGGAAGGTGACGGCATCCATGGCATTTCAATAGCATTTATGGAGTTTATGGACGCAATACAGGCTTTCGAGGCCATGTCACCAATAATCCAATCATTTGGCCCATTTGACATCCAAAGAAGTTCAAAACCATTATGCGTCCGAAAATCAATAACTTTTTCACCTGCCTTAATAAAAATATAATCTCCACGGCATAAAGTTGCGCTATTAATTACTAAGTCACCGTTAAGAATTAATATTTCTATATCTGACCGGAATATAACATCTTCTTGAAACCGCCATAAAGGTGACCCATTTAGAAGTAAACTGCTGTCACTGCTTGGTGTTCCAGTAAGTTCAAAAGCTCTCAGACCAGGCGATAAATCACCAAAAGAATAGCTGATTGAATTAAGTTCATTAGCCTGAAGAAATTCTACGTGACCCCTAAGGTCTTTATTTTGCATTTCTGACATTATTGAGCATAAACTTTCTCTAAAATCTCAATTGCCATTTCAGCATTTGGAAAGCCTGACTCAAGTCCAGTGAGCAAAAGTATTTCTTCAACCTCTTCTTTAGGTATTTTATGGACATTTGCCATTTTAAAAAAAAATTCTACCTCACCGCGTCCAAGTGCGGTAAAAGCGGCGATACAACACATTATTTTGGTGCGCATATCGACTTTATCCATCTCCCAAATAGGGACCATGACCTCCATAAGCTTTCTTTGGAAAGCAACTGGACGGTTTGTTATAATCCACTCATGAATTTCTGCACCCTGTTCCTCACCCCATAATTTAAGGCAGATATCTTTGTATCTTTCTTCTAGGTTTTCCATTCTGTCTCCGTATCTGTGATAAATTTTAGATAATACAGGATTACTTTGTCGCTATTGTCATCCACCACGGATAGGCTCCAAAAAAATAGCTTTCGCCAGATCCCCAACCTGTTAATTCATTGGGTAAAGGGATGTCCTCGGCATCAGAAAAACCACCACGTTTGAACATTTCTGTCCGGTCTTCTTTAAAGAATCCCGGAATAAAAGGGTCCGACATTCGCCGACCAGTTGAATCAAGTAAAAAAGCAGATAATTTACTATATTCGCCGATTAAATTTTCAAATGGGGGTGACTCCATAATTGCAAACACCCCACCGGGACGCAAAACTCTGTAAGCTTCACGAACAACTTTATCCCGCGCCTTAGGTGGCAATTCATGGAACAACCATATAGCCACTACCAAATCAAAACTTTCATCTTCAAAACCGGTGTCTTCAGCATAGGCCTGCTTAAAGTATATTTTCTTATTTCTTTTTTCAGCAAGGCGATGACCATATTTTAACATTGACGCCGCATAATCCAAACCAACAACATTTGCATCGGGATATAAATCACAATAAGGAAGAGTGCTTTTGCCTATACCACATCCTAAATCAAGAATATCTTT
>NZKY01000043.1 GCA_002694035.1 Opitutia bacterium | reverse complement strand
AAGACGGAATGGAACATGGATACGGCACTTCTTTCAATGCCCAAGGCACTATATCTTATCAAGGTATTTGGCGTATGGGTAACCCCACATTGAAGAATAAACTTAAGAAGAGAGGGTTTACTAACTATTAGAATTAATAGCTAACCAACAAAAAAACTATTGAGTTTCTTCAGTGTCTGGTTGGTCCAAAACACTATCAACATAAATTTTGGATGCAATTATTCCAATAATCAATGTTAGGAACATTAATACTGGCACCAAGAAAATTGGTAATTTAAACTTACTGTGCCCAAACTTAGGATCATCTATAAATTCCATGAGTACTATTTTTTAGAAAATTTCTTTAAGGTCAACATGAACTATTTACATTCTTATTAAAATATCAGGATTCAACGAGCCATGAATTCTTCCCTGTTAATAATTCCTGTAAATTCCCAGCACCTTCAGATTGAGCCTGATCAACCTGCTGAATAAGAGCATCCTCATATGTTTCACGCCCCTCTAATTGCCTAAGAATGCCGACAGGGGTTGGAAATGTCGGATAAGTCATTTGAGCAAGTAAGTTAGCGTAGGCAGAATTGGGTGATTTGGGTTGATGAACCAAAAGGTCTTCTTCACTAACATCCTCTCCAAGATCAACAATTTCTGGGTCCAAGCCATTCAGTCGAATACCTCTTTTACAATCAGAACCAAATATCAAAGGTTTTCCTTCTTCTAAAAGTAAAACTTGATCATCTTTCACATCTCGTGATGTTACACTATCAAAGGTTTTGTTATTAAAAATTACACAATTTTGAAAAACTTCGACAAACGATGTGCCCTTGTGTGCCTGAGCAGCTTTAAAGGTTTCAACCATATGTTTCATGTCTGTATCCGTTGTCCTCGCCACAAAAGTAGCCTCACTACCAAGAGCAAATAAAAGGGGATTAATTGGATGATCAACCGAACCAACCGGGGTACTTTTGGTCTTTTTTCCAACTTCTGAAGTGGGACTATATTGACCTTTGGTTAAACCATATATCCGATTGTTAAAGAGAAGAACATTTATGTCTAAGTTTCTTCTCAACAAATGAAGTAGATGATTAGCTCCAATTGATAATCCATCTCCATCTCCTGTGATCATCCATACAGACAGGTCAGGATTTGCCACTTTCACACCAGTTGCAACTGTTGGAGCACGTCCGTGAATAGTGTGAAACCCATAAGTATTCATGTAGTATGGGAAACGGCTACTGCAACCGATTCCACTCACCACAACAAATTTTTCACGGGGAATCCCCAACTCAGGCAAAGTTCTCTGCACCGCGTTTAGAATCGCATAATCACCACATCCAGGACACCATCTGACATCATTTGGTGTGACGAAATCTTTTTTGGTTAAACCTTCTTCATTCGCGGCAGTTGTGCTCATTTTCAATCAAAAATAGATGATGGTTATAAATTGATATGTTCGAGAAATTTTTCACGCAGTTCTGAAACCTTGAAGGGTTTACCTTGCAACTTATTGTAAGGAATAACATCAATCAAGTATTTGGAACGTAATAACAAGCTTAACTGCCCTAGATTTAATTCTGGTACGATCACTTTCTTGAATCGTTTCATAATATCACCCAGGTCATCGGGTAATGGATTCAAGTGACGAAGATGAATATTACTGACAGAAAAACCTTCGACTCTCAAATTTTTGACCGCTGAAGAAATTGCACCGTATGTCCCTCCCCATCCGATTACAAGTAAATCACCTTCAGGCTCACCATAAATTTCAATAGGGTCCAAGGATTTAGATATACCTGCAACTTTCTGGGTTCTGAGCAGACTCATTTCTTCATGGTTTTCAGGATCATAGCTCACACCTCCATCTTCCCCTTTTTCAAGACCACCAATTCGNTGTTCAAGACCAATTTGTCCAGGAATTGCCTGAGNCCNNGCCANTGTGTCTTTATCCCNTCGGTATATGACATAATCCTCATCCTCTTTAGCAAAAGAATTNTTNATNGCAGGAAGATCGGNGACATTTGGAACAAGCCAAGGCTCGGCACCATTCGCAACATATAAATCACTTAGCAAAATTACTGGTGTCATGTAGGTTATGGCAATTCGGGCAGCTTCGATTGCGACCTCGAAACAATCCGATGGCGAATGGGCAGCGATTACGGGTAATGGACAATCTCCATGCCTTGAGAACAAAGCTTGCAATAAATCACTTTGCTCCGTTTTGGTTGGCAAACCAGTACTTGGCCCCCCTCTCTGAACATTACAAATGATTAAGGGTAATTCAGTAATGGAAGCTAATCCAATAAATTCACTCTTCAAACACATGCCCGGACCACTTGTTGCACAAACTGATAAATCCCCGGCAAAACTTGCTCCTAAAGCAACACCCATTGCCGCAATTTCATCTTCCGCCTGAACACATTTAACACCAAATTTTTTTAAATTCGACAACCCTTCAAGTACCGGGGATGCAGGAGTTATCGGGTATCCAGAATAAAGGAGCTCTCGTTCACAAAGTTTAGATGCGGCAACCAAACCATAAACAAGAGCTTCATTACCGGAAATTTTCCTGTAAACACCTGGTTGAACAGGTGCTTTGGAAATTTGATATCGGTTACGTGCAGTTTCTAGAGTATCGCCTAAATTAAATCCTGCTTTAAGAACCAATGAATTAGCGTTGGCTAAATCAGGTAATTTTTTCCCCCATTTCTGTTGAAAGAAATTTAAAGTCGGCTCAAGAGGACGGCCGTAAACATAATACATAAAACCAAGTGCAAAGAAATTTTTACATCTCACTTTGTCCGATGGTTTCAAGGGACTCTCTTTAAGCGCTTCTTTTGTCAAACCAGTCAAATCAAGTTCGACCAGATGATATTTTTTACGAAATTCTTCGTCCTCCAGTGGATTATTCTCATAACCGGCTTTTTTAAGATTCATTGATTTAAACGAATCTATATTGACAACTAACATTCCTCCTTCTGGAAGATCGTCAATATTTGCCTTTAATGCAGCCGGGTTCATCGCAACTAATGCATCAGGTGCATCTCCCGGAGTAAGAACTTTACGACTACCAAATTGAAGCTGAAATCCAGAGACACCAGCTAATGTGCCAGCGGGAGCACGAATCTCAGCGGGAAAATCTGGCAAAGTTGCAATATCATTACCTGCAAATGCACTGCTGTCCGTAAAGCGTTCACCCACAGTTTGCATTCCATCTCCGGAATCACCTGCAAAGCGAACCACCGCTGAATCAATCTCTTCAAATGTGTCTTTAGGCTGTATCATATTTGGCAAAAAAGGGACAAAAAAAATTTACAGTGATCACACTTGATCTTTAATATGAAAATCTCAATTTAAATCGTACTAATTAGAGCCTTTTTTGTACAAAAATATAATATTTATTGGGAATGTTTACCATTCAGTAGAAGGAATTGGAAATGGAAACAAATTGAATGCAAATGATATTCTTTCTTTGCTTGATTGATTAATTTCAACTCCATGTTTCAAGTGAGGAGGAAAAATGACAAGTTTTCCAACCTCGGGTTGAATTCGAAGATTTGAAAAATTCTCTTTTTGGAAAAAAAGATCTCCGGATTGAGCATCGACTTGTAAATAAAGCACAGCAGATAAAATAGACAAATGAGCATGATCATGAAGTCCGGTTTTTTCACCATTGGAAGCAATATTAAACCAAAAGGGTGGATAAGGATTTGCAACGCTACGAAGTGGTTCAAACAAGGCGATCGATGTAATGTCTAGCTTATCCTTTCCTAAATCTCTGGCAATTCTCATGGGGGTACGAACACTTGGAACATATTCAATTT
The DNA here is from genome assembly GCA_002694035.1 of Opitutia bacterium. Taxonomy (GTDB): domain Bacteria; phylum Verrucomicrobiota; class Verrucomicrobiia; order Opitutales; family Seribacteraceae; genus Seribacter. The sequence continues at coordinate 23,942 of NZKY01000043.1, read as the reverse complement.
CCAAATATTGATTCTCCCAACGACCGCCAATCTTGTGGGATTTTTCAATTTTTGACTGATTCAGATGAAACTCGTTAAGTATCCGCGAACAAACATCTGAATAATTTTCAACTTTTATTTCAATAATTTTGGTGTTACCCCAGTGAATTAAGTTGAACATTTTAAGAATGATTTACTCAAAGCCAAAATAAGGATTTAAGAACCCAATAGCAAAACTTCAAAATAAAGTGGTCGGGATGGTGAGATTCGAACTCACGGCCTCCTGCTCCCAAAGCAGGCGCGCTAACCAGACTACGCTACATCCCGGACAAGATGAAAGTTATACAAAAAATTTAACATTTTAGCAAAGCAAATTGAACAGAAGTATAAATTTTATGTTTTTAAACCCATTTCAGTTTGCAAAAACGCATCAACATATCATGATATGTTGATATGTCATGAAGAACTTCTCAAAAAAAAGACCCTTAGATTCTGACTTAGACAAGCTCATAAAGAAGAGAATTGTCATGCTTGATGGTGCAATGGGGACTATGATTCAACAGGAAAAACTTGAAGAAGCAGATTTTCGTGGTGATCATTTCAAAAATCATCCCAAAGAATTAAAGGGGAATAACGATCTACTTTGCCTAACAAGGCCTGATATCATTAAAAAAATCCATAAGTCTTATTTTGATGCAGGAAGTGATATAGTTGAAACTAATACCTTTAGTGCAACCTCTATTTCAATGGCTGATTATAACCTTGAAGATATTGTACCCGAACTAAATTTAAGAGCTGCTCAAATTGCACGAGAAGCAGCAGATGAAGCTATGCGGGCAGACCCATCAAGACCAAGATTTGTTGCCGGTGCCATAGGACCTACGAATCGAACTGCTTCTCTCTCCCCTGATGTTAATGATCCAGCCCTTAGAAACATCTCTTTTGACCAACTCGTTGAGGCGTATTACCAACAGATAGAATCTTTAGTTGAAGGGGGGGTTGATATTCTACTTCCAGAAACGACTTTTGACACCCTGAATTTAAAGGCAGCAATTTTCGCCCTTGAAAACTTCTTCGATAGTTTTGGTAAAAGATTACCAGTTATCTTGTCCCTTACAATAACTGATGCTTCAGGTCGAACATTATCCGGTCAAACTACTGAAGCCTGCTGGAATTCAATTGCACATGCCAAACCCCTGTGCGTGGGCCTAAACTGTGCCTTAGGTGCAGATGAAATGAGACCGTATCTTCAAGAATTATCGAAAAATGCGGACTGCCTAGTGCATTGCTATCCAAATGCCGGATTACCGAATCCTCTTTCTGCCACAGGTTATGATGAAAAACCAGAAGACACAGCAAATTCTCTTTCAAATTTCGCGGACGAGGGACTGCTCAACCTTGCTGGTGGATGCTGTGGGACAACTCCGGACCACATCAACGCAATTTCCGAAAAACTTTCAAATTTTGAACCAAGAAAAATCCCCGAAATTGATCCTGCTTTAAGATTAAGCGGTCTAGAACCTTTTACCATGAAGGATAAACAGACATCCTTTTTGATGGTGGGAGAACGCACAAATGTTACAGGATCTCCAAGGTTTAGAAAGCTTATCGAAGAAGAGGATTATGAAAGTGCTCTTAAAATTGCAAAGCAACAAGTAGAGAATGGTGCCAATGTTATAGATGTGAATTTTGATGCAGCTATGCTAGATGGTGCGGCATGTATGAACAGATTCCTAAACTTGGTTGTTTCCGAACCAGACATTTCCCGTGTACCAATTATGATTGATAGCTCCAAGTGGTCAGTTATTGAGGCAGGGCTAAAAGTAATTCAGGGGAAATGTATAATTAATTCGATAAGTCTTAAAGAAGGGGAAGACACTTTTAAGTCCCAAGCCAAACTAGCCATGAGATATGGTGCTGCGGTAGTTGTTATGGCATTTGATGAAAAAGGTCAGGCTGCAACTTTTGAAGACAAAATAAGAATCTGCGAGCGAGCATACAAAATTCTTGTTAAAGAAGTTAACTTTCCAGCACAGGACATCATTTTCGACCCCAATGTATTGACTCTTGCCACAGGTATGGCGGAACATAATTCCTACGGCATAGATTTCATCGAAGCTGTCCGGGCAATTAAGGAAAAGTGCCCTTACGCACGCACAAGTGGAGGAATTAGTAATGTTTCTTTTTCATTTCGGGGAAACAATTTAGTNAGAGANGCCATGCACGCCTCTTTTCTNTACCACGCCTGCAAAGCCGGACTGGACATGGGAATCGTTAATGCNGGAATGTTAGCTGTCTATGACGAAATCGATCCAAAACTGAGAAAAAGTGTTGAAGATGTTGTGCTNAACAAAGATNACGATGCTGGTGATCGCCTACTCTCCTTTGCCGAAGAAATCAAAGATCAGAATACCAAGAAGAAAAGTGGCGGAAAGGATCTTTCATGGCGTGAAAAACCGGTTGGAGAAAGATTAACCCATTCACTTGTAAAAGGAATAGGAGATTTCGCCGAAGCTGATGCCGAAGAAGCAAGGCAATTACTTCGTCGTCCATTGGAGGTTATTGAGGGTCCTCTCATGGATGGAATGAAAGTCGTTGGGAATTTATTCGGTGAAGGGAAAATGTTCCTTCCACAGGTTGTTAAAAGTGCTCGGGTAATGAAGAAAGCGGTCGCTTATTTGGAACCATTCATGGAAGCAGAAAAAGTTGGAACCGAATCCAAAAAACGAGGAACTATGGTTATCGCGACCGTTAAAGGAGATGTACACGATATTGGTAAGAATATTGTTGGTGTTGTTTTAGCCTGTAATAATTGGGAAGTAATCGATTTGGGCGTTATGGTTTCCTGCGATAAAATTTTGGAAGCCGTACAGAAACACGATGCTGATATTTTAGGATTAAGCGGTTTAATTACACCCTCCTTGGACGAAATGATACACAATGCCAAAGAGATGCAGAAGGCTGACATGAAGATTCCTCTTCTTGTCGGGGGTGCTACAACAAGTCGTGCGCATACAGCAATCAAAATTGCTCCATCTTACAAAAACCCAGTTGTACAGGTACCTGATGCATCCTTAGTGGTTAATGTCTGTAATGATTTAACCAATCAGAAAAAAAAGGTGGAGTTTATTAAAGAACTTACAGAGAAACAGGAAAAGGAACGGATCAGCCACGCAGAAAGGGGTGAGCAAAAACTTCTATCCATTGGAGAAGCTAGAAAAAACTCGTTAAAATTTGAATGGAAAGAACAAGAAATTGCTGAACCCATTGAGCATGATTCGATGTTAAAGAAAATCTCTGCACCTTTGGATGAGGTACTTAATTATTTTGACTGGTCCCCCTTCTTCTGGTCTTGGGAGTTAAAAGGAAAATATCCGGCAATTTTTGAAAGAGCAGATTTTGGAAAAGAAGCCAAAGAGCTTTATGAAAATGCTCAAAAATTGCTCGAACGAATAATTCATGAAGATAGGTTTTGTTGCCAGGCAGTATGGAATCTCTGGCCCGCAAATTCAGAAAAGGATGATGTCATTGTTTACGAGAGTTTTGACAACTCAAATGAATTGGCTCGTCTTCATTTTTTAAGAAGACAACAGACAATTTTAGATCAACCTCAATTCTGCCTTGCTGACTACATTGCACCAGTTGAATCAGGATTGATTGATTACATTGGAGCATTCGCAGTTTGCGCCGGATCAGGTGTTGATTTACTAGCTCAGGAGTTCGAGCAGGATAACGATGATTATAATGCAATTATAACAAAAGCATTAGGAGATCGTTTTGCGGAAGCAATGGCAGAATACACTCACAAAAAAGTTAGAGAAGCTTGGACATTTGGAATTGATGAAGATTTGAATAACGAGCAGCTTATTGCTGAAAAGTATAGAGGTATCCGTCCAGCAAGTGGCTATCCATGCCAACCTGACCACACGGAAAAAGATACAATTTGGAAACTCCTTGATGTAGAAAATCAAATTGGTCTAACATTAACTGAATCCCGTGCGATGAATCCTGGTTGTTCCGTTTCTGGCCTGTATTTTTCTCACCCCGAATCTAAGTACTTCAATGTGGGAAAACTAGGTAAAGACCAAGTTCAGGATTATGCCACAAGAAAAGGTTGGGATTTAAAGAAAGCAATAAAATGGTTAAGTCCAAATCTCGGCTTTGACCATTAAATTCTCTCCTTTGGCATTGCAGGAGTTTGCGTGCCAAGTTAAAACATTGCTCATCTATGAAGGAAATGACCCCATTAGAAGAAATCAGGCATTCTGCTGCTCATATATTAGCAACCGCTGTCCTACGCCTTTATCCGAAAACCCAGCTGGATATTGGACCACCTACGAATAGCGGGTTCTATTATGATTTTGATAGCGAAATAGCATTTACTCCTGAAATCCTTGAAAAAATTGAGACCGAGATGAAAAAAATCATTAAGGAAAATCAAAAGTTTGAAAGGATTGAAGTGTCCCGAGATGAAGCAAAGAAACTGATTTCAGAGATTGGACAAGAAACATACAAGTTGGGAAGATTAAGTGATATTCCTGAAGGTGAAGAAATAACTTTTTACCGAAATGGTGAATTTTATGACCTGTGTGCTGGCAGTCATGTTAATTACACCAAAAAGATTAAGGCTTTTAAACTTTTGAATACCGCCGGTTCTTACCATAGGGGTGATTCAAATAACAAACAACTTCAGCGAATTTATGGAACCGCTTTCCCTACCAAAGAAGAATTGGCTGAACACCTTGAAAGGCTGGAAAAAGCTAAAGAAAGAGACCATAGAAATATAGGTAGAGAAATGGACCTTTTCCATATTGATGATATGGTAGGTCAAGGACTTGTCCTGTGGAAACCAAAAGGTGCAATTATCAGAAATGAACTAGAGAAGTTCATATCTGAAGAACTTTCCAAACAAGGGTATTCACAGGTATATACTCCACATATAGGAAAACTTGATTTGTACCGAACCTCTGGTCATTTCCCATACTATCAGGACTCTCAATACCCTCCAATTATTCACAGGGAATGTCTTTCCGAACTTGCTGAAGAGGGTTGTAGTTGTTCAGAATTATCAAATAAATTAGAAGACGGCGAAATTGATGGCTATTTGCTTAAGCCAATGAATTGTCCAATGCATATTCGTATTTTCCGCTCCGAACAAAGATCGTATCGCGACTTACCAATCCGCATGGCAGAATTCGGAACGGTTTACAGGTGGGAGCAATCAGGAGAACTGAACGGCATGACCAGAGTGAGAGGATTTACGCAGGATGATGCACACCTTTTTATCAGAGAAGATCAATTACAGGATGAAATAAAAGGATGTCTCGAACTGGTTAAGCTCGTTTTTTCCGTCTTGGGTATGAATGAGTATCGTATTCGTGTGAGCTTGAGAGATCCTGATTCCGACAAATATGTTGGCAGTCCGGATGCCTGGGATAAGGCTGAAGATGCTCTACGTGAAGCGGTCAAGGCTCTTGAAGTAGACTACGAAGAAGAGTTGGGGGAAGCTGCCTTTTATGGCCCCAAAATAGATTTTGTTGTAAAAGATGTAATAGGTCGGGAGTGGCAACTTGGAACTGTTCAGGTTGATTATAACTTACCTGAAAGATTTGATTTGTCTTATGTTGGGTCCGATAATCTCAATCATCGACCAGTTATGATACACCGAGCACCATTCGGATCAATGGAACGTTTTTGTGGTGTTTTAATTGAACATTTTGCCGGTAACTTTCCTACCTGGTTGGCACCTGAGCAAGTTCGAATTTTACCCATGAACGATGAACTGATTAAGCAAGCTGAGATTCATTTAGCCGATTTAAAAAAATCAGGGATTAGGGCTTCGATTGATAGTTTATCTGGAAAGTTAGGAGCTAAAATTAGAAAAGCAGAAACGGAAAAAATACCGCACATGCTAATAATAGGAAAAAAAGAAGCAGAAGAAGGTAAAGTCTCTCTACGATCAAGAGCAAAACCCGATTGGAATGGTACAATTACGATCGAAGAATTCATAAAAAGTGTTTTATCAGAGATCGAACAAAAAACTCTCTCTTCTTTTAAGGAAAGTTAACTAACTTCATATCATCCCTTAACACATAAATTTTGTCTATGGACGCAGAAGCCGATAAAAAGACAAATGTGAATGTTAATGCTAAGCTATCCTTGCCATGGTTTATAATTGCTTACCCAGCAATCATGCTTATTCGACTTTATCAGTTTTTTTCACCATTAAAAAAATTGATTTTAGGACCTTACGCTACCTGCAGGTTTTATCCGACCTGTTCCGAGTATGCACTTCAGTGCTTTTATCGTTATCGTTTACCCAAAGCTCTTGGTAAAACATTTTTCAGGATTGCCCGTTGCAATCCGATGCATCCAGGGGGCTACGACCCAGTTGATCATTCTGATTGTCAAGATAAGAAGCATGAATAACCCCGTTGATACAACTGCTCCCTATCGTTGCACTCAGGAAACTGATTTAATTCCTTTCTTTCAGTCCTGCGTGGATAAATCGAAAAAACTTTGTAATAATGTTTTTTCATCCATCACTTTTGAAACTAATTATTGCGATCCTCTAGCAATTTTAGAACAATTTTATTTCCGTAATTCCCTATTCTCTTTTTACGAAAAGCCTAGCGAAGAGTTTTCTGTTGCTTGCGGCACCCCTGTAACAATTGCTAAGTTCTACGATGCGGAAAGATTTGCAAAAGCGAAAAAATGGTCAAATGAGTTATTCAAAAAAACCTTTATTGCGGGGAATCATTTAACAGAGTGCACTGGGCCGACTCTATTTCTAAATGCGACCTTTGAAGAAAAATCTTCAGATGTAAAGATACCATCCTTACAAATCTTTTTACCAGAGTGGCAAATACTTAGAAAAGAAGGCAGTCATTTCATAACCATAAACAGCAGAATATCTTCTCAATCCAAACCAGAATTTTTAGCCACTAAAGTAAAAAAATTGTACCGAAAGTTTATTAATTTATCTTTTCAAAAACCAATCGATTTTAAACCCTTTAAGATTAATCTCAGCCGGCCTCGTGAAATTAATGACTATGAAAAGACTGTAGAAAAAGCCCTTTCACACATAAATAAGGGAAATATTTCAAAAATTGTTGTTGCCCGAGAACTTTCCTTTCTTGCCGATAAGAATTTACCCGCCTTCTCGATCGCTCATTCTCTTCGAAATAAATTCCCGGACTGTCATACATTTTGCCTAGCCACTCCCGGCAATGAAATCTTCATTGGCTCAACACCGGAAATACTTACTCGTGTATCTGGTACTTCACTTGAAACAGAAGCTGTTGCCGGTACGGCACCCAGAGGACCGTCTGCTGGAAAAGATGCTCACCTTGGAAAAACCTTACTTGGTGAAGAAAAAGAAATTTTAGAACATAAGTTAGTTATTGATTCGATTTTAAGAAGATTGAAATATGCCGGCATTTCCGAATACAAAGAAGGACAAACCCGACTACTAAGACTAGCAAACCTACAGCATGTCCGTACTCCGCTAAGAGCCAAAATCCCCCACAATATTCACCCCTTTGAGGTAATTTCATCCCTTCACCCAACACCTGCCATGGGTGGTTCTCCCCGAGAGCAGGCTCTCCCCCTTATTGAGAAATTGGAAGGCTTTTCTCGTGGTTGGTATTCTGGTGTCGCTGGTTGGTTTGATTCAAGGGGCAGAGGCGATTTTATAGTTCCGATTCGGTGCGGTAAAATTTCTTCAAAATCTCTAACTCTTTACTCTGGTGCGGGTATTGTAGAGGGCTCAATACCTAAGAGTGAAAAAGATGAAACAAATTGGAAACTGCAAGCTATGCTTGAAGTAATTACGGGAAGCAATAACTTCCCTTTTTAATGAACCAAGACTCCGAATCCATTGCACAGGCAAATGTTGCCTGGGGAAATATTGTTGCAGAAACTTTATATGAGTCAGGAATATCACAGGTTTTTTTTTCCCCAGGTTCCCGCTCCACCCCTTTGGTTCTAGGCTTTGAGCAACACCCAAAAATAAATTGTACTCCAATTTTAGATGAACGGTCCGCTGCATTTATTGCATTAGGATTTAGCAAAAGAACTTCCATACCGTGTGCGGTTTTATGCACATCCGGATCAGCACCCACTCATTGGTTCCCCGCTATCACAGAGGCATCTCATTCGGGTGTACCTGTTTTATTTTTATCAGCAGACCGCCCACCTGAGTTACAAGATTGCGGTGCCGGCCAGACCATAAATCAGATTAACTTATTTGGTAATTTTGTTCGTTTGTTCAAACAAATTGAAATTCCTGAAATTTCAGAACAAAAGTTTCTTTCCCTCCATTCCGACCTGATAAAAGCGATTAGATTAAGCACAGGGAAAAATCCTGGCCCCGTTCACCTAAATTTTCCTTTTCGAGAACCTTTTATACCTGAAAATTATCCAGAATTTAAAAAAAACCGGAATACGCTTCAAGATANCTCCAATACAGATTTATCAGATTATGAATCGATTATTTCAACTATTCAGAATGAAATCAAAAATTCTAAATATCCGATTATTATAGCAGGTCAATTTGCTCCGGCAGAAGCCCTTATCTCTTGGCTAGAAAAAGAATCTATTCCAGTAATTTGTGATTCTCTTTCATCATTAAGGGAAACAAATTTTGAAAATAGAATTCTTCGTTATGAACACCTGCTTCGAGACTCTGAATTTTCCGTCAATGCATGTCCNGATTTGATACTTACACTTGGTCCCCTTCCCACCTCCAAGACTCTAAGGAGATGGATTAGTCAAACTAAGGCCAGTCGTATAGTTATCGAACCAAGGGGTTGTAAGGTTGATCCATTACCTAGTCCAAGTATGGAATTCGACCTTCCATTTTCTCAACTTTCTCAAATCAAATTCCCTGGTATTAATAAGGAATGGGGAAACCATTGGTTTGTTCATGAAAAAAATATTGAAAAAAAACTGACCCAATTCTTTGATTCAAAAAGTTTTTTATTTGAAGCCAAAATATCCCGTATTCTATCCCAGCACATCGCTGAGAATTCAATGATACATATTGCAAATAGTATGCCTATGCGTGATNTAGAATGGTTTTGGCAAGCAAGCGAAAAAGTCCGAATTCTTGAAGGTAATCGTGGTGTAAATGGAATTGATGGAACATTAGGATCTGCACTCGGATTAGCTCATCTTGCCAATAATCCATGTTTTCTACTAACAGGCGAACTGGCTTTTTTGCATGATTCCAATGCACTCTTATTTTCTGATTTTTTTCAAGGAAGCCTTACCGTCTTCATTATTAATAACCAAGGAGGTGGAATTTTTGAATATTTACCGGTATCGAAAGAACCAGAATTTGAAAAATGTTTCGCCACTCCACAAAATTGTAATTTTCAATCTCTTTGTGCTGCTCATGATATTAAATACAGAGAATTAAAATCATGGGATCAATTGATTGAAATTGTAAAAAACCCAATTAGTCGCGGCATTCAAGTTATTGAAATTAAGACTGATCGTAAAACAGACAGAGCAATACGTGAAGAAATCCTTCAAATAAAAACAACCAATTAAATAATGCCTGAACTTGCTGAAGTTGCATACGCGTCCAAACAATGGAATTTAGCCGTTTCAAAAAGAGTTAAGGAAGTTGTAATACATCCCACATCCCGCGTCTTTCGAGATTGTGATAAAAACAGTGTTTTCGAATTACTATCTGGGAAACAAATGAAGTCTGGACAATCTCATGGAAAGCAGATCCTTTTTCATTTCTCAGGGAATGTATGGCTTGGTGTACATTTGGGAATGACTGGTAGTCTTTTGAATGAAAATTCAACATACCTCCCCCAAAAGCATGATGCTTTAGTTCTAAAAGTTAATACCCATTCTTTTATTTTTCGCGATCCTCGGCAGTTTGGCAGAATTCGAATTGAAGAGGGAAAAAATCAACCGGTTTGGTGGAGTAATCAGCCAATATCCATGTTAGATAGTAAATTTGAGATTAAAATTTTGAAAAATGCATTGATTAGGCATAATCGCCGCCCAATCAAAGCTCTTCTTCTCGACCAAAGATATTTCCCTGGCATGGGAAACTGGATGGCAGATGAGGTATTATGGAGAGCTAAAATACACCCTGCAAATTTATGTTCTAAAATACCTCAATTAAAGATGGCTTCTTTATTCAATGAAATCCTTTTTGTCGTTTCAGGTGCTTTAAACTCTGTAGGGAAAAATGGGGGTGATCCTCCGAAAGGTTGGCTTTTCCATGCAAGATGGAAAGATGGTCAATTATGTCCCAAAACTAATTCTGCATTGAAAAGAGAAAGCATCGGTGGCAGAACTACTTGTTTCTGTCCAGAGTTGCAAAAAATATTTTAGAAATCATCGAAGCTCTTTAGCTTCTTTTAGATCCGTGCTAATCTGGGATTTTAAATCTTCTATTGAATCAAATTTTTTTTCTGNTCTCAAAAAGTAATTCAAGGTCATACTTATCTGACTTCCCTCGGAACCNATTTGAGAATCTAATTCATCTAGAATATGAACTTCTAAAAGAGGGGTTTCGGCATTTTTTTCAACAGTTGGTCTCATTCCATAATTTGCGACCGCAAATTTGGTTTGTTCAGTTTTATGATCTGTAAAATATCCAACATACACTCCATAAGCTGGTTTTGCTTCAGGATTCCAGACCAAATTAATAGTAGGAAAACCTAATTCTTTACCTAGCCCTTTTCCTCGAACTGCAATGCCTGAAGCAATATAATCCCAACCAAGCATTTCATTAACTTCTCTCATTTTACCAATTTTTAAAAACTCTCGAATACGGGAACTACTAATTGGTGAGTTAGAAAAAAGTTTAGAACTTACAACATAAACTGAAAGTCCAACCTCCTTACCCATTTTCTTTAGGAAATTTTGATCCCCGCACCTCCCCTTTCCAAAACGAAAATTTTCTCCAACGCAAAGACCAGTTAAACTTGGCAAACGAGCAGTTAAAAAAGCAGGGAAATGCCTAGCTTCAATATCAGCAAACTCTTTATCAAAAGTACGGAGCACTACCCCATCCATGCCACTTTTAATTAAAAAATTGGCTTTTTGATTCTTGTCCATCAATAATGAAGGAGCACTTTCTGGTCTAAGAAATGAAGCAGGATGTTCGGGAAAAGTAAAAGCTATCGCTTTACTTTTTTCTTGCCCGGCGACCTTTATCGCATGGTTTAATACTTTTTGATGACCACAATGTACTCCGTCAAACATACCCATCGATAAAATGATCGATTCCTCTGTACTCCTAGCCAACTCCTCAATTGAATTGAAAATCTTCAACGAGCTAGAGGACATGTGTTGGAACAGCTTTATGAATTGGAATCAAAAGTGATTGAAAATGTGATATTTCCATATTTTCAATTTCGACCAACGGTTTTGCATCTGAAATATCGAATTCATCAATCCTTGTCCTACGCAACATGGTCAAATGAGCACCACAGCCTAATTTTTGACCAAGATCATGAAAAACAGTTCGTACGTATGTGCCTTTACTGCAGCACATATCAAATTCTCCCCTAGGAGAATTCCATCTTTTTAGACTAATTTTATTAATCCGAATAAACCTGGGTTCCCTTTCAACAGTTTTTCCTTTTCTTGCCATCTTGTATAGGGGAACACCATCAATTTTTTTGGCGGAAAACATTGGTGGGGTTTGATATTGGTCACCGAGAAAGGTTTTCATCTCATCCTCAATTTGATTCTCATTCAAATCAATTGGTAATTGTTTTTCAGAAACTACATTGCCATCAGCATCTTGACTATCCGTCTCAATTCCTAGCAGAAACTCGCCCTCATAACTTTTATCCAAACTAATTAAAAATTGAGACACCTTGGTGGCTTTTCCAATGAGCATAATCATCAAACCTGTAGCAAGGGGGTCAAGGGTACCGGCATGTCCAATCTTTTTCATTTTCAACTTTTTNCTCAAGCGATCAACAATGTCATGTGAGGTTATGCCAACTGGTTTATCAACTAGAAGAATACCCTCAAAGGAAAGATCCTTAACATTCATAATTAAAGCTTTATTCCAGATAAATAATGACCAATCTTTTCAACAAGCAATGGATAAAAATCATCAAGATTCCCTTCAAGATTGAACCCGGCAGCACATGCGTGCCCCCCTCCNTTGAATTCTTTTGCCAATAAATCGACCCTAAAACTTTCATTCTTTGCCCGAAAACTTCCTTTGATTTGACCATTTCGCTCCTCAATCAAAACACCGATATCCACTCCTTCCATAGATCTGGCATAATCAACAAAGCTTTCTGAATCCTCAGGCTTTGTGTCAGTNTCTTCAAAAAAAGAGTCCTTNAACATACCAATACAAACTCGGTTTTTATGCTCCATCCTAAAAGTTGACAAAAACCGTTGTAGTAATTGTACCCGCCCAGGTTTTTCTTTCTCATAAAGCTCATGTGCAACACGGGATGGACTTGCTCCAAATTCACAGAGTTTTCGACAAACATCAAAAACTGATCCATTGGTACCTGAATAACAAAATTGCCCCGTGTCCGTAGCAATACCCAGATAAAGTGCATCCGCGGTTATTGGATCAATCTGAANTGCTGAATTTAAAAAGAATTTTGCCAAAANTTCTCCCGTAGCTGCAGCATTTGAAAGAACAAGGTTTGTTCGTGCATAGTTATTATTGGAGACATGATGATCAATATTCAAGTGAATATCAGGAAATCTATTACATAATTCGTTTCCTACTCGTCCGTGATCTGCACAGTCTACAGTTATTACCGTGTAAGAATCCCCCTCTATTTCTTCAGGTCTGAAAAAAGGTGTATCCCCAATAAACTTTCTTAAGGTTCTAGGAACAGAATCTTGATTAACCGCTCTTGTATCAATTCCAAGCCCCTGTAAAACCCTAGTTAGAGCAACTTGTGAACCAATACAGTCACCATCCGGTCGACGATGCCCCAAAACCAAAACTTTCTTACCATCTAATTCCTTTATGGCATTTGCAAAAACAGAAGATTCCTTAAGATATGACGACATGTTAAATCATTCATAATATCAGAAAGAGTACTTTAGGGAAAGCATCGAAAAATTACCCCTCCGTTAAAAACCCATCGCAATCAAAACCTGAAACATTACTCAGCACTTCAATCTCACCATCTACACCCAAGATACCAAATTCAGGATCTTTAACATATGAAAGACCAGGAAAAAGACGACCATGAGTATCTTTTTTAAAGCTTACCTCCAGTTCATCAAATTCGCCACTTAGTTCTGCTAGTGATCTGTAATTCATAGAAATTATTCCATTTTTTTCTGAACTAAGTGCATTTAAGCTTTGCAAGGGCTTTTTGCCTAGAATTTTATCTTTATAAATAGATATGGATTTTGGTGTAAGCTTTATTCTTCGATTACCAAGCAATGCAGCCCAAATTATCCATTCAGGATGAATCAAATTGTCAAAAATAACTTCAAACGACGGATGGTCCCACAAATGTGTCTCTTTTAAACGATAAGAAGAAGCGATGATTTTCTTTGCACCATCTTTTTCTCTCAAAGTTCTATTCATCTTCCTGATCAATTCGCCCACAAAATCAGAAATATTGCCAACCTCATTATTATTCTTAAGACAAGAGACAAAATCTTCTCTACATAATGCAGGTTGATCATCAAGAAAAAGAAATTCAGACCCTTTTTTCAAATCAAGGGTATGTAACAATTCTTTTTTAGCCATTTTTGCATCAGGTAATCGCGAGTTAAAGGAGAGCCTGCCTAATTCCAAAACCTTTCTTTGTATTTCCTCAATACCAACTTTGTTTGCTTGGATTGGCTCACCAACCCTTACGGAAAGTGTGTAAGGAAAAGATAATGGCACCTTCTTAAAAAACTCTCCTCTCTCCATACTAAAAATTGATCCCCAAACACGATCAATATGAACGGGAAGAATTGGAACATTTGCTTTTTTAGCCAATATAAGAATACCTCTTTTAAAAGGAAATATAGATCCAGTTCTGGATATGCCTCCTTCTGCAAATACGCATAGTGGAATTCCATCTTTTAGTTTCTTTACACTTTTTTTGATCGAATCAAGTGATCTTTCAGCAGAAATAGTTTCCGTTTCAGTTAATCGAAAAATAATTCGCATAAGAGAAGAATTTGCAAGTCCCTCAAAAGCAAGATATCTAATTTTTCTCGGAAAAGCTGCTCCGATAAAAACTGGATCTCCGTAAGAAAGATGATTTGAAACGATAAGAACTCCACCCTGTGAAGAAAAGTTTTCCATTCCAACAATTTTAATTCTGTAAAAAATTCTCAGAAAAATGTGAAACCAAGCACGGNAAAAGTCTTCCATCAGATATTTCATACAAGCAAAAGCAATCAATATTGCTGGTAGAATCATAATCAATAACTCTTCTTTAGCACTAAATCCAAGGTGGGAAAGAAGAGCATGAAAAAGCACAAAACCAATACCTGTTAACTGAGTAAGTAAATTTGAGGAAGCTAATATTCTTCCTCGCATGGATTCCTCTGCACGGTCCTGTAAAAAACCATTTAAGGGAACAAAGAAAAGAGCACCTGAAAATCCTAGAAATAATGTACCATATTCAAAAACTTTACTAAGTGGATTTACCCAAAAAAGAATAAATAAGGAAACGGGAAGAAAGATTGCCCCTATTCCTGTCACACCAACCTCAACTCTTCCACGATTCAAATAAGCGGCAAACAAACTGCCAATCATTATACCTAACCCCAAAAGCAGAAACCAATAACCATATAATGATCCCATTCCCACTTTTCCATCCACAACCTCTCCAGAAAGTTTTACTAGAACAAGATAGACAAAGCCACCAACTGACCAAAACCATGCGTCACCCAGAGCGGCACCTCTAAGTTTTTTATCAGTCCATAAAAATTTTAAATCAGTCCAATAATTCCATACAACATTTGCCTGAAAAGATTCTGCCTTGGGAACATTTGTTCGTGGAGTTGGTAAAAAAAGTAACCATGAAAAAATAGCGAGTAAAATTGCAACTGTAGATAAAACTAATCCTGCCTGCCAACCACCAACCTGAGTTACCAATTTGTCAAAATAGCTCGCAGCAGCAAAAGCTCCGCCTAAAATCCCGACCATGGTTAACATTTCCATCCACCCAACCGCCATCCCCAATTTTTCTGACCCAACCAACTCTTTTAAGATTCCTTTTTTTGCAGGGGAGAAAAAAGCCGATTGAACGGCTAACATAAAAAAACCCAGTAGGGACAATGATAAACTTTGTACAATCATTGAAATGCAAAGGACGCCTAGTCCTAATACTTGAGCTAACAAGGTATAACTAACTACATTCTTTTTTGCATATCGGTCCGAAAACCAGCCTGCCAATGGAGCAAATAGAACAAAGGGAAGAATCAAAAGAATTGAAACAATCTGATTGGTCTCATCCATCTTATCCTTACCAAATTGATACGCAGCCATGATCGGAAGCATCGCTTTAATCCCATTATCATTGAAAGCACCAATACTCTGAGAGACCAAAAGTGGAATTAATACGCGAAAACGCTTATTTTTTTCCTTTGATTTCATTAGGGAGATAAAAAAGGTTCAGAGGTATACCTTCATTTTTTAAGTATGTTCAATCCCCAAAAGAGAAAACATTTAATTTANGAAACCAAATCAATTGCTCGAGCAAGAGCAAAGTCTTTTTCAGTAACTTTTCCTCCGGCATCATGGGTATTCAAATTAATTTCTACTCGATTGTAACAATTATAGAGTTCCGGATGGTGATTTAATTCCTCTGCCTCAAAGGATATTCTTAGAATGAATGCCGTTGCATCCCTAAAATTTTTAAAATGGAATGATTTTCTAATCATATCATTTTCAAATTCCCAACCAGTTAAACCATTCAACTTTTCAGTGATTTCATCATTCGTAAGAAAAATTTCCATAACTACGAACATGAAGATGCTTTCCTCGTTGTCAATTGGTCATGAACTCGTTGATATAGGGAAAGTTAAATGAATAACTCCTTACAAATTGATAAGAACAGACTTCCCCGTCATGTNGGAATCATAATGGATGGGAACGGCAGATGGGCTCGTTCCCGCGGAAAACCGAGACTATTTGGACACCGAAATGGAGTAAAAAATGTTCGGAGTGTGGTAAATGCTGCCCGAGAAATTGGTGTTCAATACATAACCCTTTTTGCATTTAGTACTGAGAATCAAAACAGACCAAGAGAAGAAAAATCTGGACTCATGCTTCTACTCGAAGAGTTTTTAAAAAGAGAATTAGCAAACATGGTTAAAGACGGCATACGACTAAGGGCAATTGGAAACCTCTCGGGTTTACCGAAAAACGCCCAAAACATTGTCGAAGAAACAATAGAAAAAACAAAGAATAACAAAAATTGGAATTTAACTCTCGCCTTAAATTATGGGAGCCGCCAGGAAGTCCTAAAAAGTATTCAATGCTATGCAAATGAAATACTTAAATCTGGTAAATGNCCAGAAAGTCTAGATTGGCCGACCTTTTCAAAGTTTCTTGAAACAAAAGATCTACCCGACCCGGATTTGATCATTCGTACCTCGGGTGAATTCAGACTCAGTAATTTTCTNCTCCTGCAGGCAGCATATGCTGAGATTTTTGTATCTCCTTTACATTGGCCGGACTTTGATAAAGATGCATTTTTAGAAGCCCTACAAAACTTTGCTCAAAGAGAAAGACGTTTTGGTAAAACTAGTGAGCAACTCACCCATCAACTAATCTCAAATCCATAGTCCTTACGCCATGATTTTAAGATCTTTTTCTACAATTCTTTTATGGGGGATCGTCGGATTGGTGGTTTACTCATTAAAAGAGACTGGAGCAATGTGGGTGCTGAATTTATGTGCCACGCTTACATTGTTCGAAGTTTATACAATTCTGGGCAGAATTGGCTATGCGGCTAATCGACTTTCAGGTCTAATTACCGGTGGGTGCCTAATACCCGCGTGCTNCTATTTGGATGGTAATGGAATTGATATTCTTGCAATTGGGGCACTCTTTTGTTCAGCGGC
The DNA here is from genome assembly GCA_002694035.1 of Opitutia bacterium. Classification (GTDB taxonomy): domain Bacteria; phylum Verrucomicrobiota; class Verrucomicrobiia; order Opitutales; family Seribacteraceae; genus Seribacter. The sequence continues at coordinate 6,920 of NZKY01000043.1, read as the reverse complement.
TTCTGTGTTATTTCCCCAAGCACAGCGTGGAATGTATATTAAAAGATTAATGCCCACTTTTTTTGGTCTCCTCTTTGTTTCCTTCCTCCTACAATATTTTGTTCGTATTCTTCAAGTTGGAGGGNACGAATATGGTGACTCTTTTATGGGATTTGGTTTATTCTTTGCACTNTGGGTAGTGATCGTAGCAAAGTTTAGCGACATTGGGGCATTAGTTATTGGTAAAGCAATTGGGAGAACAAAAATGGCTCCCTCAATCAGTCCAGGAAAAACAATTGAAGGCTTAATTGGTGGTTTTGCAGCATCGGCAGGTGTTGGTTCTTTAATTCCTTGGCTTTTTCAGGAAAAATTCACAAATGTTGTACATTTTGGNGATTGGGCTTTTTCACCAGGACAAGGTGCATTTTTTGGTCTCATTCTAGCCCTTAGTGCTGTGATTGGAGATCTTATCGCATCTGTGCTTAAACGATTGGCATCAATGAAGGATTCCGGTGGTGCAATTCCTGGGATTGGTGGATTATTCGATTTAACTGATAGCTTGATTCTTGCCGCACCCACTGGTTACTTCCTGCTCTATTTTATAAGATAGTGAATGAACCAAAAAAATTGGTTCTTCTNGGNGCAACAGGATCTATTGGAACAAGTACACTGAGGGTTATTCGNAAGCATCCTGAAAAAATAAAACTTGTTGGAATCTCTGCTCATTCAAAAACAGAACAATTACTGGAGATTGCAAAAGAATTTGAGGTTCCATACGCATCAATTGTCAATAAAACATCAGAAAATTATTTTGTGCCTAAAAATACAGAACTATTTTGTGGACCTCAATCACTCGANGATCTGGCGACCATTGAGGAAGCGGATCTTGTTTTGGTTGCAGTNNTGGGTGCAGTTGCTCTACTTCCNGCTCTTGCTGCCCTTAAAGCTGGNAAAGATATAGTTTTGGCAAACAAAGAATCTTTGGTTTTGGGGGGTGGTATTTTAAAAGAAACAGCTCGAAAAAGCGGTGCTCGTATTATTCCTGCAGATAGTGAACACAATGCGGTATTTCAATGTATTCACGGAGAATCCACCCGTTCNCTTGAATCAATAATTTTAACTGCTTCGGGCGGAACATTTAGGGATTTACCACTGGAAAATTTAAAAGATGTCACCGTTGAACAAGCTCTCAGGCACCCAAATTGGTCGATGGGTAAAAAAATTACCGTGGACTCTGCCACCATGGCAAACAAGGGCCTGGAACTGATTGAAGCCTACTGGCTTTTTGACCTACCAGCAGATAAGTTAGAGGTGGTCATACATCCAACAAGTATTGTTCATGCGATTGTTCGTTTCAAGGACGGCTGTTGCCTTGCTCAGATGTCTCCCCCTTCNATGACCTTTGCNTTGCAAAATGCAATCCTTTACCCAGAAAGACATCCAGGAGTTGATCCAACTATCGATTTCTCACAACCCTTGGATTTGTCCTTTCAACCGCCTTCCATGGATCGTTATCCCTGTCTCAAACTTGCTCAAGATGCTCTCAAGGTTGGTATGTCCGCTCCCCTCGTATTTAATGCGGCAAATGAAATTGCAGTTGATGCTTTTCTCAGAAATCGAATTGGCTTTCTTGATATTTCTCGCATTATTGAAAATACATTGAATATTTCAAAATACATAAAGACTGATAACATAGAAACNCTCCTTNAACTTGACAAAGAAGCTCGGATAAACGCAGAAGCTCAAATTTCCTGAGTTCACACTTAAAATTAATTTTAAAATGGTTTTCCTCTCTGATTTTGCCTTTATTTTAGTCGCCCTCTTTGCACTTGGTTTTACCATCTTCATTCATGAACTGGGTCACTTTCTTGCTGCCCGTCAAAGAGGACTCATCATAACCAGATTTTCTATCGGATTTGGTCCAAAGTTGTTTGGATGGGTCAAGGATGGCGTTGAATATCGAATCTCAATGTTTCCTTTTGGCGGATATGTGGCATTGCCCCAACTAGCTGATATGGGGAGACTGGAAGGGGAGAATGAAAACTCTGACAATCCCAGACTTGCTGCCCTAAAAGAAGACATCGATGATGATGAGAAGGATGGAGATAGAGAAGACGGGAAAAATGATGGCAAACTTCCCAAAATTTCATATGCCGACAAAATGATTGTTTCGGTTATGGGTGCAGTCTTCAATATTCTACTCGCGTTTGTACTTTCATGTATCCTTTGGTTTTTTGGATATGAGCGTACTGATGGTGAACTCACTACGAAAATTGGTTATATCTCCGACACGGTTGAAAGATGGAACCCAATTGTTGAAAAAGGTGAAAAGGTAACAAGTCCGGCCAAGAAAGCCGGTCTAATGCTTGGCGATCAAATACTCGCAGTTGATGGAAGTCCAGTAGAAGACTTCATGGATATTCAAAGTCGAATTGTTACCGGAAAACTGGTCACAAATGAGGAGAAGTCCCGCCGTCTTACCCGACTTAGCATTCTAAGGGGCGAAGAAAATATTGAGATTGAAGTATTTCCTGAAATTTTTAGTAACGAAGAAATTCGTACTATAGGCATTGGTCCTAAGCAGACATTTTTTATCAAAGAATTACAACCCGACATGCCAGCGATTAAAGCAGGACTTCAGGCAGGCGACCAAATCCTTTCAGTCGATGGAATAAAAATATTCTCCTTTATTCATCTAGTTGATTACCTATCTGATTTAGAAGACGGTCAGGAAATCGCTCTGACCGTCCGTAAAGGTGGTGAGAGCGGACTTGAGCAAACTTATAATCTCTTGCCAATTGAGAAAGAAATCAGGCAGGGAAACACCATGAGCAAAAGAAAACTGATCGGTTTTACTCCAGCCTTCAAAACAATAACAACATATCCAAACCCTCTTATTCTAATCTCAAGCAGAATCAAAGATATGTATCATACTCTGACTGGTCTAGTGAGCGTTCAGTCTGATGTTAAACTCAGAAATATGAGCGGTCCGGTCGGTATCGTCGATAATCTAAGTTACTTTGCCAGTATTGGTTTTAAAAAACTTTTATGGTTCATCGTTTTTATAAATGTAAACCTTGCTATTCTTAATTTGTTACCCATTCCTGTCTTGGACGGTGGACATATGGTCTTTGCCACCATTGAAAAAATTCGTGGAAAACCATTACCCATCGCTTTTCTTGAGCGATCACAAATGATTTTTGTCGTGCTACTTTTTTCATTCATGCTGTATGTCACCGTATTTGATTTTCAGCGTCTCTTTTCATTTTAAAGGATATTGGTAAATCATGGCGGCACCCTACTGCGCCTCGCGTTTTCAATCTATTCGCAGAAAATCCCGAATTGTTAATATCGGTGGAGTTGGAGTTGGAGGGGAAAACCCGGTAAGGATCCAATCAATGACCACAACAGACACCATGGACATAAACGCAACGGTCAAACAGACAATCGAGCTAGCCGAAACGGGATGCGAAATTGTCCGAATTACTGCTCCTAATGTTAGGGCTGCAGAGGCGTTGGGAGAAATCAGCAAAAAAGTTCGTTCACACGGTATTGATGTTCCTCTAGTTGCAGATATTCACTTCATGCCAAACGCAGCTCTTGAGGCGGCTAAACATGTTGAAAAAGTAAGAATAAACCCGGGCAATTACGCTGATCGTAAAAAATTTCAGATTCGTGAATACTCAGATTCTCAGTACGAAGAAGAACTCGATCGTTTACACGACTCATTTTCTCCCCTTATCAAACTTTGCAAAGAACTTGGCCGGTCCATGCGGATAGGTACGAACCACGGCTCATTATCTGACCGTATTATGAACCGCTTTGGGGATACACCACGAGGAATGGCAGAATCTGCCCTTGAATTTATTCGCATTGCCAGGTCATACAATTATCACGACCTCATTCTCTCCATGAAAGCAAGCAATCCCAAAGTGATGATCGAAGCATATCGTCTTGTTGTTTCCCTCATGAATGAAGAGAAAATGGATTACCCTCTTCATCTCGGAGTTACCGAAGCAGGTGATGGGGAAGATGCTAGAATCAAAAGTGCGATAGGTATAGGCTCACTTTTATTAGACGGGTTAGGAGATACCATTCGGGTATCACTTACAGAAGACCCGGTTCAAGAAATCCCAGTCGCTAGAGACCTTGCCAGACGAGCAAATTATTGGTGGTCTTTACCATCTAGAGATCAGGACGAAATTCTTGAAGAAGTGGACCCCTTTTCTTTTAGCCGTCGGCAATGCGATGAGATCAATCTTTCAAAAGCCGGTCTTTCTATTGGTCCGAAACATCCACCATCTGTCCTCGCAAAAACAAAATATTCTCCCTCGGAAAGTGCAGAAATTATTAAGGAAGTCGCGAAAGTTCAAGTTGGTTCAAAAGACACTCCGGTCGAAGGTTTAATTCTTTCTTTAAAACATTCCTCCGAACTACCCGGTTTGGCTATTCTTCGTTCTTCTTTACTCGGGGCAATCCCTTTTCTTTTAATTGATGATATAAGGGAGGAAACCGATGATGACTCCATTCCTCCCAATCGACCAAACCTGTGCCCCGTTCTCTGGCATTCTCCACATGCTGCTAAAGATGCTGCGTCTATGGCCCGATTTCTTCCCCTTTGTGAACAAGCCGAACAACAACCTATTCTTTCCATTGATCCATATAGTGAAGATGAAACTGTTTCCTCGATTCTAGCCAATGCTGACCTGCCATTAATCCTTACCTTAAATTCTGAAAAATCTATTAACCCCGTTGCTGAATACCGTTCACTTGCCACCTACGTTTCTCAACTCGGTCTCCACTCCCCTATCTGGATAAGAAATGATGAACCATCTCGCCTGTTCCCAGATGACGATCTCTTCTCTGGACGTATCCTGGATTCCTCAATTCTAACTGGTTCTCTTTTATGTGACGGAATAGGCGATCTTGTTTCTGTTGAAAATGCGGGTGAATTAGATCGTAATCGAGGCCTTGCTTACAATCTTCTTCAAGGTGCTCGAGCCCGAATTTCCAAAACTGAATTTGTAGCCTGTCCAAGTTGTGGCCGGACACAATTTGATCTTCAAATCACCACTCAGGAAGTCAAAAAAGCAACTGGTCATTTAAAAGGAGTAACCATTGCAGTAATGGGATGTATTGTGAACGGTCCCGGTGAAATGGCAGACGCTGATTTTGGATATGTTGGATCCGGTCCCGGAAAAATTGATCTGTATGTAGGAAAAAACCGAGTAAAATCGGCTATTGCTCAAAAAGATGCCGTTGACCAATTGGTTCAACTTATTAAAGAAGAAAATAAATGGATCGCTCCCTAACCAATAAAACTCCCGACATATCCTCTGCCGACTCCCCCCTGCAAGACCGAATCTTGGCCGGGCATCATGCGATCCTCAATCAGGTTGAATATTTTCGTAACAATTTTGGATCTGCAGAGAGCCGATGGAAAAAAGATGGCACTCGGGTGACAATTGTGGATGAAACGATATCCCACCAATTATTTACCCAATTAGAAAAGGATTTTTCAAACGATGACTTCTGCTCTGAAGAAGGTGCCGAAACCATTGAACCTATTCCGACTGAATCCGAATTCTGCTGGGTTCTTGATCCTGTGGATGGCACAAATAATTATGCCGTAGGTGTACCCGAATGTTGTATCTCCCTAGGCTTACTCAGACATGGCATGCCAGTTTATGGGTTCATTTATGATTATGGAAGAGACAACCTTTTACAGGGTGGTAAAGAATTTGGTTCTGTAGAAGGCACCAAACCTGTCCATGCCGCCACTAACCTTGTAAATGAGAAACTTACATTCTGCATGCATTTCCCCATTCCTCCCCAGTCCCTTAAGGACCTCTCGGGAGCACTGGGCACCTGGCGTATTCGATGCCCCGGATCAGCCGCAGTCGGCCTTGCCAATGTGGCAACTGGGCGACTTGATGGTTGTCTTGAATATCGCTCCAAGCCGTGGGATTGTGCTGCAGGCTACCCAATTTGCGAGGGATCGGGTGCCACTTTTCATTTTTTAAACGAACCAGTTTTCCCACTTCGATCCTTCTCTCCCAGTATGAGTTCCAGTCCCTTTCGGGTTGGCTCAAGTATTTTCCAAAAAGAAATAGAATCGGTTCTTAACCTCAAGTAATCGGAATAGAATTCCACCTTGACCAGCCGTACTCAAAAGGTTTTATATATCACTTTGGACGCGGGCATAGTTTAGTGGTAAAACCCCAGCCTTCCAAGCTGGTGTCCTCGGTTCGATCCCGAGTGCCCGCACCACTTTCTCGACTTTATGTAAATTGCCAAAAACGGGAAGGCGACAAAGTAATAAAACACTTTAGATGGGGTTAGTTTTTAAATTAAGTGAAAAGACACAGGAGCTCTTTTAAACCTATTCTGCATGGGGTCTCCAAATCAATCGCGTGGAGAGTTGCTCCATTAAAATCATGTTCCTTCGCATACTCACTTGGAGTGACGATACACTTCATACCAGCAGCAAGTGCAGCCTCCATCCCATGTCGGGTATCCTCCAATACCAAGCAATTCGAGGGATCAACCTGACATTTTTGTGCAACGAGTAGATAAATTGCTGGATCTGGTTTCTTCTTCAAGACATCATCCCCCCCGCATAGCGTCGCCAGATTACTGCAAAAATCAGGACCGAGTGCAGCTTCTAAAACTGTAAAGGCTGCTTTTTTTTCGCATGCCGTACCAATTGCAAGCGGAATGCAACTTGCCTGAATCTCTTCAAATAGCCGAGCTACTCCAGTTCTTAATTCAAGTCTTCCATTTCGTAAATCTTTGGTGATTAAATCAAGGTAAAGCTGAGTCTTCTTTTCGTATGCCTCGTACCTGAACTTTTCATATTGGTTCTCTTCCTTATTGAGCCAAGAAAAGACTTCCCGCAGTTTCCCTCCACCCATTACATTTAATCGATTAATGTAATCCTG
>NZKY01000161.1 GCA_002694035.1 Opitutia bacterium | reverse complement strand
TGGGGGTTCGAGTCCCCCCTTGAGCACCATCATCCCTTTGTTTTGTCAAAGGTTTTGTGTTTGATCCTCAACCCTTTGTCATAATCGTCTTTAAAGGTTTTGTTTCCAATTTCATCAAACCCCTCGAACAAACCGTGTTTTTTGTTGTCCAGCCAATGTTCGAGTAACTTGACCTGAAAACTTCCCCCGGCCAACTTATATTTGTCAACGACCCATTTGTTGGATTCGTGTTTACCAAACTCTTTTCCGAATTTCTCTTTAGCATCGTTACGAATCTTTAGCCATAAGGTTGGGATAAGCTCTCCGTCTTGCCTTGCTTCGGGAACGTAATTGTCCGGATCAATGGGAGTGGGATACCAATAAATATGTGTGCCGTTCTTCTGTCCGTGATCGTAATCCTTGGAAAATATTGGTATTCCCCTTTCTTCATATCTGATGACCTGACCATGAATTTGGCCCGAAAGATATGGAGTTTCTTCAATTATCTGCCCGCTCGGAAACTTTTGCTCTATGGTTCCGCTAAATGGCTCCAGCTCATTTCCATAGTAAGCGATGGGGGTATTGCTCCAAAGCGACGATTCAATAACAGGAACGTCAATCACATTTCCTCCATCAACCTTTACTTCGCCTAATTTAAAAGTGTGTTCGTTGGCGCCGCTGACATATGCCTTTACCTGATTTGAGTANCCAATGCCACCCGAGCTGACAATAAGTCTTACCAGTTTTCCGCTAATGGTGAGCTCGGGAAGAGCAATCGCCCCATTTCCTCTCCAAAAAAGATGATTATCTCGAAAGACAACTCGGTTNGCCTCTTCGAAGCGTAACATAGCAGAGTCTTCCCGCCTAATTTTATAGGGGCTGAAGGGAAGACTTTCGCTGTTTCTGGTCCAGTGGGACCATTTGGAGGCAAGCACCTCAAGTTTTCCTTCATACAAAATCGCATAACCGAAAATCAAAGTTAAAAACAAAATTGAGAATATGAGTATGATTGACCTCTTCATGATCTATTTGCTTTTGGTTTTCTAAAAGAAGCCATAGACTGCATCAACGCTTTAAAAAAATGATTTTCTATAAGAAAGAGATTTTACAAGCGTAGAGGGAAATAAGGGACCTTCGTATATGAAGGAAGTGTAAATTTGGAGTAAGCTAGCTCCTGCGTCAAGTTTTCTGAGCGCGGAATCCGTATCGTAGATACCNCCTACCCCAATGATAGGAAACCTGGAGTTNGTCAAAAGAGAGATAAAGCGTATGACGTCTATGGATCTCTTTTCAATGGGTTTGCCGCTAAGACCTCCTGATTCGTAGTTTTTGGGCATTTTCAAATTATCCCTGCCCGTTGAGGTGTTTGTGGCAATTACGCCATCAAAACCCAAATCATTAGCGGTTCCAATGATTCGTTCTATGGAAGCAAANCTTTCATCCGGTGAAAGCTTTAGCAAAAGAGGGAGGCTCTTTCCTTGGTTNACCTTACACCAATGGTCCCTGCGNTTACNAATTTCCCCTAACAGCGAATCAAGGTAGCCTTTGTTTTGCAATTTCCTCAACTCGGGAGTGTTTGGAGAGCTTATGTTGATGGTTATGTAATCAGCTTGTTCGGCAACCACATCAAGTGCTTTAATATAATCTTTGCTTGCATCACGAATGGGCGTTTCCTTCCCTTTGCCGATATTTACTCCAACAGGAGAGATCCTTTTACCCTTTGGGTATGAAGTCTCAAGACGCNCGATGAGCTTCTTGGCTCCATCATTATTAAAACCCATTCGGTTAATAAGCGCNCCATCCTTAGGATACCGAAAGAGTCTGGGTTTGGCNTTTCCCGGCTGTGAGTTGGGTGTAATTGTACCAACCTCAATGTGACCAAAACCTAANGCGGACGAGATGCCTGGGAACCGTCCATCCTTATCAAGACCTGCAGCCAAACCAAGTTGGTTTGGAAAAGAAAGGCCAAAAAGATTTATGGGTGAAGAATTTGAACCGAGTGCGTTCCCGATCAATTTTTTAGCCAATACTGACTTTTCCAAATAAGCCAAATTCCGGCATACCAACTCATGAACCACCTCCGCCTCTAGACTGAAAAAAAGAGGCCTTAGGAACTTTTTGTAAAACAAACTCACGAGATCAACGAATATGGTTTTGCGTNTGTAATTTGAAGATTATAGGTAAAATATTTTAATGGCAAAAAAACTAGGTTGTTGACAAATAAAAGATTTGAATCTTAACGCAAACCAATGAAAAAAACAGGACCAAGTTTGGATTGGTGCGTCGTTCGCCTNGGAAACGAAGAAAATTGGTGGGTAGAATCCATTAGTGACAAGGAAAATTGGGATGTCGACGACCTAAGCATAATTGATCCCAAGCAATTTTTGCATATCAGTGAGTTGCTAGATTCGATGACTGAGTTTGGTCTTGATTCGCAATTGGTCGATGAAGCTTTTTTCACGTTTGAAATATCCGAAGAACTAGATGGAGGTTTGATTAAGCTCGTTCGGGTGCGTGATTCGTTATTGAAGGCGGAGGATATGCTCTTCGCTCTTCCGGATGTACTGGACGAAGAGAAGGGACCTTATGCTGATTTTCTCAATCATGTCTCCANGATAAGAGTTTCCATGTTAAATGATTTGATTGATTTTGCCGAACCTTACACTTTGGAGGAAATGGAGGAGGTTTTGGCGGAAAAGCAAAATAATGACTTTCTTGAAAGCCGTAGAACCCACTTTAGTGACGAATTGATCGCCATTCTGGAATTTGTACCGGATGGTTTTGTGATTGATTCGGACTTGGATGAAGATGGTGCGGACAATGAAGAAGATGGTGAAGATTATTCGGACTTGGAGGCTGATTTGGTCGAGGTTTCGGACAAGGAAGAAAAACTATTGCCCGACGAAGACTTGAAGTGGGAAGAGGANGAGGAAAAGGAAGAGACGACTCCCTATGANGGNGGCGCACCTGACGAACAGGATTAAATGCTAGAGGCGACCTTATCCGCGAAATAAGTTAAAATCAAGTCTGCGCCAGCTCGTTTAATCGAAGTAAGAGATTCGATGGCGCACTTTTCCGCGTCTAGCCAGCCATTGAGTCCCGCAGCTGTGATACGCGAATATTCTCCGGAAACTTGGTATGCGGCGATCGGTATAGTGAAATGATTTCTGGCATAGTGAATGACGTCGAGAAAGGGCTCTGCAGGTTTTATCATCAGAATGTCTGCCCCTTCCTCAAAATCAAGCTCAAGCTCACGGGTTGCTTCACGAAAATTATTTGGGCTTAATTGATAACCGGATTTGTCAATGGGCATATTGTTTGATGCACCAATTGCATCTCGAAACGGTCCGTAGTAAGAAGAGCAGAACTTGGCGGCGTAGGACATGATGCAAGTTTTGATATGACCATTTTTTTCAAGATGACTTCTTATCACCCCAACCCTTCCATCCATCATATCGGAAGGAGCAAGAACATCATATCCGGCATCCGCCGCCAACACGGAAGCTTTTGCAAGTATTTCAACGGTTCTGTCATTGTCGACACGACCATCCTTGTCCAAGACTCCATCGTGACCGTGCGAAGTATATGGGTCGAGGGCAAGATCACCTATTAGGGAAATTTGAGAAAAATTAGATTTTATTGATCTTGCGACTTCATAGACCACGGAATTTGGATTCAGGCATTCATCGCCCGTTTCCGTTTTCTTTGCAGGATCTATTTTGGGAAAAACCGCAAAAGCTCGTATACCCGAGATAATCCACTTTTCCACTTGGTCCACAATTTGAGAGACAGGCCAACAAAAAACCCCAGGCATTGATTCGATTTCCTTTGGCGAGCTTATTTCATCGGATATGAAAATCGGCAGAACCAAATCTTTGATCGACAAAGAGGTTTCCAAGGTCATGGACCTGAGAGTTTCGTTGTCTCTTAGCCTTCTTGGGCGATATCTTAACTCGACGGACATTTTTAGGGCAGAAATTAACTTACTGTGGACAATCACCCACAATAAGAGAAAGATAAGAAAAAATGATGACCATTCAAATTACATAAAACTTATTGTAAACCCATGCCATAAAATTATTCCCCTCCATGGAATTGGAAATAATAACCGTTTTTGTTCTTCTGATCCTGACAATCGTTGCGTTCGTTCTAGAAAAAATCAGCGTGGACGTGACAGCTTTGGCCATGATGGGGATTCTTTTTGCCATATCGAGCCTAAACCTGAGTCCGAAATGGCCGAAGCTTACCGAACTTTTGGCGGTCTTTTCCAATGAGGCACCCCTTACAATCGCCTGCATGTTCATCATAAGCGCGGCGTTAAGCAAGTGCAGAATCATCGAGCAAGCCTCCAAGTATCTCAGCAAGTTTTGTGTCTATGGCTATTCCCGCTTCATGCTGGTTTTACTTTTGCTCGTAGCAGTTGTGTCCGCCTTTGTGAACAATACGCCTGTCGTGGTTGTTTTGTTACCCGTAGTCATGAGCTTATCCAGAGATTTGGGAGTGTCGTCCTCCAAGATGCTCATTCCCCTATCCTACGCTTCAATTTTCGGGGGTTGTTGCACTTTGGTTGGAACAAGTACGAATATTTTGGCTAGCGGCATAATGTCCACTTCTGAGATTTATCCGCAAATGCCACCGATGACGATGTTTGAACTTACTAAAATTGGCCTGCCCCTCATGTTTGTTTCGCTCGCTTTCATTATAATTTTTGGACGGAAACTGCTACCAGAGAGGGAAGCTTTGACTAACATAATATCAGGAATTGAAAGAAAGGAATTTCTAACGGAAGCGGTTATCCTTCAAAGCTCGCCGTTAATTGGCAAAAAGCTTGTTGAAACGAGTATACCTTCACTTACTGGATTTAGGTTACTGGATGTGGTCAGGAACGGAAAATCAACTGCGCATGCACAGGAAAACCTAGTCCTGCAAGCCAAGGATAAGCTGGTTCTCTCATGCAAACCGCATGGAATTATAGAAGCGAGAGAGATTGAGGGAATGGATTTGTTCAATGACTCGAAACTTGGCATTGAGCAGGTTTCGTCAGAAACGGGCATAATGGTGGAAGCAGTGGTTGGTCCGTCTTCGTCCCTTATCTCGAAAAGTCTTTCCGATGCTCACTTTCGATCTAGATATAATTTAACAATTCTTGCCATCCATCGAAAAGGTAAAAACGTTATAACTGAGCTAAACGACATAAGGTTAAAGGCAAGTGATACCCTTTTGATTCTTGGATCCGAAAGCTCAATTGAGCGATTGAGATCATCCGAGGAGGTAATTCTTTTGGATAATCCACCCTTGCCCGCAAAGGACATGAAAAGCAAAGCCCCCATAGTTCTTGGAGTGCTAGTTTGTGTTATTGGTAGTGCCTTTTTCGAGTTATTGCCCATATCGATAGCGTCTCTGCTCGGTGTATCCGTACTTTTGCTGACAAATTGCATAAGGCCTACAGAGGCTTACAAGTCCATAGAATGGAATATCCTTGTTCTTATTTTCGGAATGCTAGCTATGGGCATTACTATGCAGAAGACGGGAGCATCCGGTCTTATTGCTTCTTTGGTGGGTAACTTAAGCACCGAGGTCATTCCCGAAAGTTGGCAGATTATCGTAGTGCTTATTGCCCTCTATCTAATAACCTCTTGTATGACCGAGCTTCTGTCAAATGCGGCCACAATAGTAATAATGGCTCCCATATCGCTTGAGATCGCTCATGAGATGAGCATGAGCGTCGAGAATGCCAGAGCATACGTTCTTACTGCCTGTATTGCTGCCTCGGCGAGCTTTGTCACTCCCATAGGATATCAGACGAACACTTTTGTTTACACGGTCGGTGGATACCGATTTGGAGATTTTATAAAAATAGGAATTTTCCTAAATATGATTTATTGCCTCGGAACCATTGGCTTGGTGGGATGGTTATGGAAATTTTTCCCCTGAACTCATTATTCCATATTATAATAACTAACCAAAAACATATGGAATTAAGCATTGGTGAAAGATTTATTTAAGGCAAATTTCGAGAGAATTTTCTCCAAATCAAAAATTAAGTCGAAAGTCTCAAACCGTTCCAACCCGAAAATAGAACAAATTGCTCTGGTAAATTGCTTGATTGCAGGCAAAATATGCGAATAAAATAATTATGCAAAGCATTAAATACCAGCAAGAAGTATCAAACGCAGTATCAAAAAAAAGAAATACCAAAAGGATATTTCAAAATAATTTTGTATGTTTCTTGAAGCGACTCCTCCCTTGACGCATTGTATCAAAATTGCCAAAATTAGATGAATGATGCCACAATCCACACCACTATATTTATGGACGATGCCCAACGAAAAGTATATTAGCTAGACTTATGGGGTCCGGTGTCTGCTAATTTGAATTAGAAATCTCATGTCAGAGGAAAAAAACTTGCCGAAAGAAGATAATTACGACTCTTCTAAAATTCAAAAGCTCGAAGGTCTTGAGGGAGTGCGAAAGCGACCCGATATGTACATCGGTGACACGAATGAAAGAGGTTTGCATCACTGTGTGTTTGAGATTGTTGATAATTCCATTGATGAAGCTCTAGCCGGCTTTTGTTCGGAAATTAAAGTTGAGTTGCATGCCGATGGGTCCTGTTCCATTCAGGACAATGGAAGAGGAATACCCGTGGATATGCATCCGAAGCATAATATGCCCGCGTTGGAATTGGTTTTGACGAATTTGCATGCAGGAGGTAAGTTTGGTAAAGGGGCTTACCAAGTTTCGGGCGGCCTTCATGGAGTTGGGGCGAAGTGCGTAAATGCTGTTTCCGAATGGTTTGTCGCAGAAGTTCGCAAGGATGGAAAGATTCATCAAATGGAGTTTTCACGAGGCATTACCACTCAAAAGCTTAAAATTGCGGGAACATGTCAATCGACTGGAACAAAGATTACTTTTTCACCAGATGAACAAATCTTTACCGAAACAAGAGAATTTAAATTCGATCTTCTTGCCAAAAGACTTCGTGAATTAGCCTTTCTCAATCCTGGGGTTAAAATCTCACTGAAGGAAGACAAAGAGCAACGCAGCGAAAATTTCTACTTTGAAAACGGAATCAGTGAGTATGTCTTGTATTTGAATAAAAACAAAACCTGCATAAACGAATCACCCATTGCCTTCGAAGGTGAAGCTCCTGCTGAAACGGGTGAAGGCTCGATTATCGTTGAAGTTGCAATGATATACAACGATTCGTTCTCAGACCAATTGTATGCCTATGCAAACTCCATTCATAACATTGAAGGGGGAACCCACCTATCTGGTTTTAGAACTGCTCTTACACGTGTCATCAATAACTACGCGAGGCAAAATGACATGCTCAAGGAAAAGGATTTGTCTCTTACTGGAGATGATGTGAGGGAGGGTCTTACGGCGGTCGTATCGGTAAAAGTCCCGGAGCCCAGATTTGAAGGGCAAACAAAAACGAAACTTTCCAACCGCGAGGTGGATGGAATCGTTCAGCGAATTGTCGGAGAAAAAATGAAATATCATTTTGAGGTTAATCCAGAAGAAGCAAAGGCGATCATTCAAAAGGTAATTC
>NZKY01000005.1 GCA_002694035.1 Opitutia bacterium | reverse complement strand
CTCCTTTTTTTACCTACATGAAATTTAATAACTAGCATGACTCTAGTATTGGCATTTTTTAGGATCGTACTTAAATTTTTACATAACATGAGTATTTTAAAAACTGCATACATTTTCCTTTTCTCTCTCTTTTCTCTTTCCGTTTTTTCTCAACAGGGAGATAAGGCAAATGAGAAGGATATTATATCGTCACTCAACTGGAAAAAATGGTCACCCGATGTGGTGCCAGTTTTTTCTGCCGAGGAATCCCTGAAGCAATTTAAAGTGGCTCCCGGTTTCAAGGTGGAATTGGTCGCCTCTGAGCCTATGGTTAAGGATCCTGTATTTGTAGATTGGGATGATTACGGTAGGTTGTGGGTGTGCGAACTTCGAACATACATGCGGGATTTGGATGGGACTGGTGAAAATGAGCGGATGAGCCGCGTAATGGTGCTGGAGGATACAAATGATGATGGGATAATGGATAAGGCGACTCCCTTTGTTGATGATATGATAAATGTACGATGCATTGCATTCGTGAATGATGGTGTATTGGTGGTTGAGTCCGGTGCTTTATGGTTATGCAAGGACAAGGATGGGGATCTGCGTTGTGATGAACGCAAAAAACTCATTGATTTTGCCACGGCTGCTCATAGCAATATAGAGCATGCAGAAAATGCTCTTCATTATGCTCTCGATAATTGGATGTATAATTCCAAATCCTCCCGAAAATTAGCCTGGCGAAAAGGAAGACTTATTGAGATGCCAGCCAAGGGTAGAGGGCAGTGGGGTATGGGAAGCGATGCTTATGGTAGATTATACTTCAACGCGAATAGTAACTGGTTCGAAGTGGACTGGGCAACTTATGATCGTCAATGGCCGGCGAAAGGTTCAAGTGTCAGACCTCCAACAAACCGTGTTTTTGGAATCCGTCCAAATACCGCCCTTAACCGAAATTATCGACCCGGACGGATCTTGGAGGACGGTCGTGTGGCCAGTGTAACAACTATAAGCGGTTTGGCAGTGCATAGTCATGGTGCATACGGTAAGGATTGGGAAGGAGCCATTTTCTCAATGTCTCCCGGGACAAATACTGTGGGAGCCTTTCTTCCGGAAAAACCATTCCCTGCATCGGATAAATATATTCATCAACTCTATCCCGATGCGATTTGGAAAGAGAGGGAATTTCTTGCTAGTACTGATGAAAGATTTCGTCCGGTTAATGCATCGGTAGGTCCGGATGGTTGCCTGTATGTGGTCGATTTTTACCGTGGAGTGATTCAGCACAAGCGATTCCTTACATCCTATCTTCGTCGTCAATCTGCCGAGCGACAACTGGATAAACCCATAGGACTGGGCCGTATTTACCGCATCGTTCCTAAAAAGCATGAAAAAATAAAATCACCAGATGGATTGGTCGCCGGATTATCTCATCCCTATCTTTGGTGGCGCTTACGTTCCCAAAAACGAATTGTTGAGGGAGACCGCCAGGATCTCGTCCTAGAGATTCAAAAACTTGCGGAGGACAATACAGAGAATCCTCATGGACGTGTTCATGCCATGTGGGCACTCGCTGGACTTGGTAAATTGAAAGAAGTAACTGTTGCTCAAGCGATCGAGGATAAAGAATGGTTTGTTTCAATGACCGGTCTTCGTCTGGCAGGTGAGAGTAAAGGGGTCGCAGATTTCTTTCCTGACGAATTTAAGCCCTCTGCGGACAAGGTAGCTTCGCGTCAGGAGATTCCATCAACACTTGCTACTTATGCGGGTTTGTTGAGTGATTCAGGTTATCCGAAGAGAGCTGTTAAAGCTTATAAAGATAACGAAGCAGATTGGGTAAAGAAAGATAAGAACTTGCTGAGTGTTTACCGTAAGGGAAGAGATCAGTATGCGGTAAGTTGCGGTGCCTGCCATCAGGCGGATGGAAAAGGCCTACCTAATATGGCTCCCACTTTAGCTAAAAGCGACTGGGTCACCGGTGATGCTACTCGTTTGATCGGTGTTGCTGTTCATGGTCTGATGGGACCAATTACGATTAATGGAAAGGTCGTGGAAGGAGTGCCTCCCATCATGCCTTCACATGGATTCATGAAAGATGATCAATTGGCTAATATTCTCACTTATACTCGAAATGCTTGGGGTAACCAAGCCGGTATGATAACTAAGAAGGATATCGCCGAGTATAGAAAAAAGCAATCTGCTCGGGTTGCTCCTTGGACAGAAGGAGAATTTTGAATTTTTTATAATAAGAGTTTTTCTAAAGCTCTATTTTGAAATCATGAAGACAAATCGCAGAACCCTTCTTAAGACAGCAGCAACAACCGCCTTCGCTACGACTTTATTTACAGGATCAAAACCTGCCCGTGCACAGACTCCGATGAATAATGCTAATCCAAAGTTTCGGATTCGGAATGGGAGGATTAAACAATCAATTATGGGATGGACTTTTAATCCGATGCCGACGCTTCAACTTGCCAAGTTGTGCAAAGAGATTGGCCTGGTGGCAATGGAAGGCATTTCCCCCAAATTCTATCCAAAAATTAGGGAATTGGGATTAGATATCTCATTGGTGGGTAGTCATGGATTTAAAAAAGGACCGGTGGATCCGGCTAATCACGATGAATGTGTTGAAAAGATAACCCAATCTATCGAGTTGTGTGCATCTGCCGGATATAAACGAGTAATTACTTTTACGGGAATGAAAGCAGAGAGAATTGATGACGAGGAGGCAATTAAAAATTGTATAACCTGCTGGAAAAAAGTGCTCCCTCTAGCGGAGAAGAAAAAGATCACTCTTTGTTTGGAGCATCTAAATTCAAGGGATGACAGCCATCCAATGAAAGGTCATCCTGGATACTTTGGGGACGATGTGGATCGCTGCGTTGAGATGATTAACAGAGTCGGTTCCTCTTCACTCAAATTACTTTTTGATGTATACCATGTACAGGTTATGAATGGTGATGTAATACGCCGGATTAATCAGTACAAGGATGTGATCGGCCATTATCACACTGCGGGCAACCCTGGTCGGGCTGAATTGGATGATACACAGGAAATTAATTACCCAGGAGTGATGAATGCTATCCTGAAAACAGGTTATGATGGATATGTTGCTCAGGAGTTTATTCCAACCTGGGATGACAAAGCTCTTGCTTTGAGACATGCTGCGGAAGTTTGCGATGTTTAATTATGATTCTTGTTTGAGAGACTGGCTGAAGCAGATAAAAATAAGGTTGTTTATTTAACAATCCTTTTGAATTTCCAATTTACTGTGCCCAAAAATTTAAATACAAAAAAATACTGGTTACGCTCGGTTTGCCTAAGCGTAGTCATTATTTTAGTTGTGGGTGGAATTACACGTTTAACTGGTTCAGGGTTGTCAATGGTAGACTGGCGTCCGGTAGCTGGTATTTTGCCCCCGATCACAGATCATCAATGGAACAATGTATTTATGATGTATCAAGAGTCTCCCGAGTATCAGAAAGTGAATAAGGGAATGAGTCTTGATGATTTCAAATTTATTTTCTTCTGGGAATATTTGCATCGCATCCTTGGCCGAATTGTGGGTCTCCTTTGCTTGGTCCCTTATCTTTGGTTTTTATTCCGTGGCAAATTATCAGGCAATTTAAAGCTGAAGGGTTTATGTCTCAACATATTGGTGATTTCTCAGGGGTTGATGGGGTGGTATATGGTAAAGAGTGGATTGGTAAATGTTCCCGAAGTTAGTCATTATAGACTAGCTGCTCATTTAAGCCTCGCGTTCTCCGTATTTGGTCTTGCTTGGTGGATGTTATTGGACCTGGACAAGAAACTGGATTCAAAGAACAATAAAAATGCAGTTTTCTTCCGACCATGGGCGATTGGTTTTCTCTTACTGCTTTGTGCCCAAATTGCATATGGTGCTTTTGTATCAGGAATGAAAGCGGGTTATGGATTTAATACTTTTCCAATGATGGGGAATGAGTGGAAACCGGAAGGTTTGTTCGGACTTACTCCTTACTGGAAAAATTTCCTTGAGGATAAATTCTCGGTGCAATTCATTCATCGCTGGATGGGCACAGTTTTGACTGTTGGTTTACTAGTTCTTGGTTGGAAAGCATACAGGAGTGGATTGTTATCCAGTTTACAGGCTCGAAGAATGAAATGGGTAGTCGGATTGGTCAGTTTACAGTTCATACTAGGTGTATCCACCATTCTCTTGATCGTGGAATACCAAGTATCCCTTCCAGTTATTCATCAACTAGTTGCTCTGTTTGTGTTTGCTGCTCTTCTTGGCTGGATACATTCGCTTAGTCCAAAAGAACTACTGCAAATAGAAAAAGTGTAATTTTTCCAGATATCTTTTAGTTATATAATATGTAAAATTCTTAAAACTTTTAAAAACAGCAGCAATTTACCAGTTGTCGGTACGAAATGGACCAGCGGGTAGACCTTCTATATTGTAAAGATTCGCATCCGCGGGATTCATGGTGAAGGCGTAGCGGGCAGCCACAGGTGTTTTTACATTTTTAGAACTTAGGACCACTTTATCACCAACAATCTTCGCGTCTGCCCAGTGCCATTTTTTGTCATCACCGGCGATGGAAAAGTGTTTCAGGTTTCCTTTAACTGCCTGAGTTGGATCAAGGCCGACTTTTTTACCAACCATCAGTCCCTGTCCAACATTCTTGAATGAGACATGAATTTTGTTTCCTTTTATCTCATGACCAAAGTAAAGAGGACCGGAAGCAACCATATGCTTTTTGTCGTAGGTCTGATTGAGTGCCCATTGAGCGAGGCGTCCACCCACATCCTGTTTATTCTTTGGATGAATATCATTGGGGTTATGAGTATCAGCTAAATCGATAATCACAGCCATACCGCTATGTTTTAGATCGAGGGCTTGAGTTTGGGCCTCGCGTAATTTTGCCCATCCGTCTCCGCCTTCTGGTCTCGACTCCTCCTTTTTGGAGTCTTTTATTTCCACTACATTGGGTTTTCTGAAGTTGCACAACTGCACCCAGTAGAATCCGAGGTCAGGGTTTTGGAATGCTTTTCTCCAACCTTTCACAAGTGCATGTTTTTTCTGGTAATAGGTTATTCCTTCATTTCCATTTGATTCACCCTGATACCAAATTGCACCTCGCATCGCATATGGAGTAAGTGGATGAACCATGGAGTTATAAATTGCAGAGGGGGTGCTTCCTTTCACCTTGGTTTTTGAATTGTAGGCTGCCACACTTTCGGCTAGTTTTGAAAGTTCAGGTACGGATTTAAATCCGTCGAGTGTGGTCCAAGGTTCAATGCGTGTTCCTCCCCAATTTGAACCGATTAAACCTACGGGCACATTAAGGGTTTTATGGATGCGTCTTCCAAAGTAATAACCGGTTGCACTGAATCCAGAGATGGTCTGAGGTGAACAGACTTGCCAGGAACCTTTTCCTTCTCGCTGAGGAAGAGGATGGGTGGTATGACCGGGCACATTAAAGAGTCGAATTTTTGGGAAGTTTGCGGCAGCAATTTCTTCCTTGGGGTTAGCACAGCGGGCTACGCTCCATTCCATATTGGATTGTCCGGAGCAGATCCAGACTTCACCAACAAGTACATTTTCCAGTTTGATCTCATTTTTCCCTTTTATTGTCAGAATGGTGGGTAAGGCATTTGCTTGAAGTTTGTCGAGTTTGACCATCCATTCGCCATTCTTGCCGGCAGTGGTTTCCTTCTTTTGCCCAGCAAAATGAACGGATACTTTTTCTCCTGCATCTCCCCAACCCCAGATGGGAATCTGCATATCTCTTTGCAGAACCATATTTGAATTGATGACCGCGGGAAGTCGGACTGCGTGTGCATGGAAACAAATAGCAGAGAATAAGAGGAAAAGGGATATGAATCTCATATTATGAAGAAGTTAGAGTTAAGGAGTTGAGGAAATTTGCAAGTCAAGCCAATGGCTGAATTCAAATCAATCCTATAAATAAATTAAAATTCAGAATCTTCGAATAGGTAGTCAGCTTTTCTTTGAAGAATTAGCAGTTTTTATTTGTAGAGGTTCGGGAGGTGTGTTCTGAAGTAAGCGGTTTAAGGTATAGACTATATAGTTGTTAGTTAAATCATCTCCCTCTTGGGAAGTAAGGTTCATTATTTTTACTTCATGAATATGCCAGGCTTTTAATTCGGCGAGTTCAACCTCTACGATTTTTGAATCCCTTGAAATTTTAATTGATGAAATATCAACTTTGGTTTCATCTGATCGAGGCGAACCGTATGCCTCACGATATTCATAAAAATAACTGGAAAAAGGCCAATTCTCTTTGTTTTGAGCAAGCTCACGATTTATTGGTTTAGTAAAAGTAAATTTGAAACCTTTTTCAAGCAGTTCCATATTTTGAATTTCGAAAGGAATCTTGCCGTTCCAAGAAACCTGCTGAATGCCTTCACCTCCAGCCCAGGTGTGTTTTGTCTGACCGACAAAAAGGCTTCCGTCTGCCGCCCAGTCCATTCGGTTGCAACCATGTCCCAAGGGAGAACCATCAATGAAGGGAACGCAGGCACCCTGTAGTTCACCTCCCACTTTTTCAAGCATGATCCGCATAATTCTTGGTCTGTTCATTTCTCCAACCAAGAGCTGTCCCGTAAAAGGACCAAAGTTTGCCTGAGGAGTAATTGCGAGAACCTTGGTGGGTGAATTAGCCATAGTCCCATGGGGGAAGACAACGCAGGCCCGGGTCCGCATTTTGGCCAGTTTTTCGACTGGCGTTTGCAGGGGACTATTCTCGAATCCCGGCTTCCATGCCAGACTGGCAGCGTGTCCATAAAAATTATCTTGCTGGACATGGAAAAGCTTGCTCGATCCTACCCAGTCTCCCTGGTTATCGGTTACAAACAAATTTCCTTTCAGGTCAAATCCTAGTCCGTTGGGTGTTCGATGTCCATAGCTCCAAGGGATAGTCTTTCCAGCACTCGTAAGTTTCATAATACACCCGCGGTAGGGTGCGGATGAATGCATGCGCCCGGGTCTTCCCCGTTGATTGAATTGTCCCCTGGTAATTGTGCGTACACCATCTCCCCGGGAACCCGTACCGAGGGCAAAAAAGTAATTTCCATCTTCATCCCGAACAGGAGTGAAATTAAATTCATGATAATTACCGGACATGCCAAAATTATCAGTGATGACTTCAAAGTCGTCCGCATGGCCATCTCCGTCTATATCCCGTACTCTTGTGAGCTCGGGACGCTGGGCAACAATAAGCTCAGAATTGGATATAGCTATAACACCTAGTGGATTGTGTAATCCCTCTGCAAAAAGTGCCCAACTTTTTTTTGTTAAGTCACGAAAAAAGATCTCACCACTTGGCAGGCAGACAACGAGTTTTCCATTAGGTAAAAAGGTAAGTCCATCAATTTGAAAATTTTTGTACTTTGTAGGAGGTGGAGGAATATTAACAACAGAGTATTGGGGGGCAGTCTTTCCAGAAATGGATAGGGCGAAAAGTGCAAACAGAATAGGAAGTTTAAATTTCATTAGTTAGTCTCCTCTTTCGGGCTAATAAAAATGGAAAACTCGGAGGATTCAGATTTGGAAAGGCTTAGAGTTCCATTTGTTGTAATTTTTCCACAGTCACTTGCTATTGATGAACTTTTAGAAGGGGTTAGCTTGAAGATCAATTTGACAGGTGGTGAAAGAGTGAAAGTCCTTTGTATGCCGTTTTTTTCAGTATTCATTTGAATGAGCTCTGTAATGGTGTGTTTACCAAGTGAATATCTGAAAATAGGAAAGCCATTCATCAATCGATACCCAAGATAGGAGGGAGCTTCTCTTATACTATCAATCACAATAGGAAAGTCGGAGGCTTGTGAAGTGTCATAAATTGGTTTTTGCATGTTGGTTTTGGATAGTTCTTCAAAGCTTTCATTTCCTAACATACTTGAATGTGCACGGTAATATGGAGTGCCATTAAATTCTGCTACCGGTTTGCCGTTGCTTGACCAGTGTGCCTGATTGGATTTGATAAATCCTCCGGTTGTCCATGCATAACGTAATCTGCATTCTCCTGCGTCCCAGCAATAGTAATGATTACCTGGCAGTGCCACTGCAAATGCTGCTGGTGAAGCACCGGGCATGAAAGTTCGGTATACAACTGGTTTGGTAATTTCAGTAAGAGTGTCATCGAAGGTAGGTGTGAATGTGCCGTTTTTCTTGCTATATTTTTTGTCAAAGGGAAAACGTTTAAGGAGTGATTGAGGAGTAAAAACATCCTGGGGTAATTCCTTCCGTGCTTTGGCGACTTGTTCTTTGGTGATTAAACCCTCATTGTTTCCCCAGGCATTGTTAACATAGCTGAGAATGTAGGCTAACTTTTCATCGTTGAACAACAATTGTGGGGGCATAGCGGCATAGTATTTCTTGCCGTTTACTTTTATCGGACCGGTCAACCCTCTTAAGGAAATTGCAATAGAGCGTGCAGAACCTCCTTTGAGCCAGTCACTACCAGCAAGCGGAGGAATATTTCCCTTTTGACCTTTTCCGTCTTCCATGTGACAGGCAACACAGGAACCAGCCCCATTATAAAGCTCTTTACCTCTTTGAACAATTTCGTCTTTCGATTCGGAGTGAACTTGAAAACAAAAAAGAAAAAGAAGGGTACCTGTAAATGATTTTGTATTGAAATACATAATGTGGGTATTGTTAACGATTAGGGCTTTGGCTTTACAGTGGGAAGATAGATCATTCAAATATTAATTTCGACTTTACACAAATTATTTGGGGCTAGTCTTTTTATTCTTTTTGTCACGATCCAAATTTTCCTGAATCCAACGGGCAAGGGTTCCACTTCCCATCCCATATCCACCAGGGAGGGGGCGTAAATCACGGGTTTGCTTTTTGGGTGGCTCGCCCCAGTGTTTTGGGAATGGTTTTCTTTTCTTAGGATTTAAAAGAGGCTTGGGGTTGGAATACATCTTTTTTTCGTTGAATATCATTTCGTAAACCTCCCTCGGACTTCGTTTACTACCCGTTCTTTCATCAAACCATGGACTACCACCAATAAACATCATATCTTTCGGGATTTTTTTTCCGTTTTTCAGCCAAAATTCATAAGTAGGGGTTTTGTCATTAGGCAATTGTTTATCATTTATCCCAAGAGAAATTGAAGTAATGATGACTCCATTGATTGGAGTGTCATCGGCAATTCGTGTATCACGGGTATAACAGGCAAGAAGAAGATTATTTTGATCTAGGCGTAGATAAGGACGATGGTGCGGGGGAATGGGTTGTTTCATCAGGTTGCTTGCTTCATTGTATAGTTGATCTAAAGTTTTTGGCGGATGTCCATCTTTGTGGCTTCCGATAAAGCTTCCTTCTTCCTTCCAGTTTTTTCGATTTGTTGTTGGGTAGTTTATTTGGGGAGTGGAAAAAACCCTGTATTGACGTTCAATTACCCGGTTGTCTCGAACAATAACGATGGTTTCATTACCAAAGCCAGTCGAACTGGACCAGGAAACACGATAAGAGTAATTTCCCAGACATTTCACTTTTTCTTCTTCCCAGATATTTCTGCTTTGTTCGAAAATTTCTCGTTCATCTTCCCAGGTAATTTTTTTTGGTCTTTGTATTTGGGCTGATAAATCTTTCTGGGCCTGAATACTGCAGGGATTTATCAAAACTAGAAGCATTCCAATAATCAGAGTATTGGGGCTGTATTTTGGTTTCATTTTTAAATGTTAGTTTGAATCAAACAGAGATTTCAATTCTTTAATGCAGTCTCAATGTAGTCTATTTTGAGGATTTACCTTTTAGTTGTTGTGAGATTAACACAGCTGGCTTTATCGTGGTGGAAATGAAAAATTTATCTCTGCGAATACTCTTGCTTATAATATCGTCTTGGCTCTGGGGTGATCTTAAGCCAAATATTCTGATTATTTTGGCAGATGATTGTACATATAATGATCTGCCGCTTTACGGAGGACTAAATGCGAAGACTCCTAACATTGATCGTCTGGCCCGAGAAGGACTTACTTTTAATCAGGCATATGTGTCCTCGTCAATGTGTCAGCCATGCAGAGCTGAATTATATTCAGGTCTTTATCCAATGGGTAATGGGTGTGCATGGAACCATTCAGGTTGTCGTCCAAATATTCAGGGAATGCCCCAAATGCTTGAGAAGCTTGGATACCGGGTTGGACTTGCGGGCAAGACACATATTAGACCAAGTTCAGTTTTTCCTTTTGAAAAAGTGGAAGGATTTGACCCGAATTGTGTTCGGAATCCTACGCAACCTCATAACCTGAAAAATATTCAGGAATTTATGAGTCGAAATAAAGAGACTCCCTACTGTCTGGTAATTGCACTTACTGAACCACATGTTCCATGGGTTATGGGGGATGCATCCAAGTATCCACCCAAAAAATTAAAGCTGCCACCTAATATTGCTGATACTCCTCGAACAAGGGAGGATTTTTCAAAGTATCTCGCAGAAATAACCTATATGGATTCTCAAGTTGGAGAGATTCTTGCTTCCCTAAAAGAGAGTGGAAAAGAGAAGAATACTCTTGTTCTTTTCAGTTCTGAACAAGGTTCCCAATTTCCCGGATGTAAATGGACCACTTGGAACACTGGGTTGCATACCGCTTTGATTGCGAGATGGCCGGACAAGATTGAAGAAGGCAAAAGAACAGAAGCACTTGTACAATATGCCGATGTTTTACCCACTCTTGTTGAATTGGCTGGCGGCAATTCAAAGGGCTTTGATGGGTCTAGCTTTGCAAAAGTAATTAGTGGAAAAGTGGATACACATCGAAAATATGTTTATGGTATGCATAACAATTTTCCTGAGGGTCCTCCTTATCCGACGCGCACTGTTTCGGATGGAATTTACCGATTAATTTTAAATCTCACTCATGAAGAATTATTTATCGAAAAACACTTGATGGGCTTAAAAGGAAACGCGGTTTTGAATAATCCTTACTGGGCAACATGGGTGAGGGATTCATGGACAAAACCTGAAATTTACAAACTTGTTAAGAGATATCAAAGTCGTCCTAAAATGAGCTTTTATCACTCACTGATTGATCCTTACGAAATGAATGATCTGGCTGGAATAAAGAAATATCAAACAAAAATAGAGGAGCTGAAAAAGGAATTAGAAAGATGGATGAAAGATCAGAAAGATCCTGGAATCCAGCTTGATACAATGGAAGCTCATCAGAATGCCAAAGCAGGTAATCATTTATTTTGATGAAAATTGAACGCTTAAAAA
Organism: Opitutia bacterium; assembly: GCA_002694035.1. Classification (GTDB taxonomy): domain Bacteria; phylum Verrucomicrobiota; class Verrucomicrobiia; order Opitutales; family Seribacteraceae; genus Seribacter. The sequence continues at coordinate 30,463 of NZKY01000005.1, read as the reverse complement.
GATTTACCCATCAAACATTTAAATTGGCAGATTTTAAACATGAATAAGAATATACTCTTTCCTTTTTCTTTGGTGGTTGGATTGATAGGAGCCGCTTTAATTATTTCTAAGCCATGGGTTACCATTCAGCATGCTGAACCAATAATGGTTAAGGGATATGCGGAAAGAGATGTCAGGGCTGATCAGGGAAGTTTGACCGTGCGTATTTCCGAAAGAGCTGCGAATAACGGAGAAGCATACGAAAAGGCAGGGACTTCCTTTGAAATGGCCCGCAAGCTTATAGTAGATACATTGGGAGAGGAGGCAGAGTTGGTGGAATTATCATCTTCATTGAGTGAGACAAAGAAGCTAAATGAAAAAGGAAACAGAACCAATGATGTCGATTATGTCACTGCCACCCGCAGTCTTCGGGTAAATAGTTCGCAGGTCGAGAATCTGAAGGCAATGTCCCGTCAGCTTTATGATCTGAACGGGGAGGGGTTACGACTGACTTTAAGCGGACCGGAATTCTTTGTTTCTAAATTGGACGAGGTAAAAATCGATTTAATGAAAAGAGCCACAAAAAATGGGAGAGAACGGGCAGAGATAATGGCAAAGAGTTCGGGTGAAAAATTAGGTTCTCTTGTATCTGCCAGACAGGGCGTTATTCAAATTACTAAGCCTAACTCCACTCGTACTTCAAGCTATGGAATCTATGATACGGAGACCATTGAAAAAGTGGTTAAGCTGGTTGTGACCTTGGAATTCAAGATCGGGAAATAAATACCACCTCTCCTTCTTTTTGGGAGGACATCAATGATTTTGTTGATCTTTCAAAGGGTTTGTTTTTTGGTTATCAATTTCAACTCTAATCTAGTATTTATGAAAATTCCCTTTTTTACTTTTAGATCAGTTTTATTGCTCTGTCTAAGTTGCATTTTTTGCTTGTCTACTCTTGCACAAAAGAAACCGATGAACCTCCTTCTCATAACAGTCGATGATATGAGTTGTGACTCGGTTGGGGTTTTTGGATGTAAATTGAAGAATACGACACCTGTGATGGATCGATTGGCTTCCCAATCGATGCGTTTTGAATACGCTCATGTTACTGTGGGTAATTGTAATCCATGCAGGAATGTAATGTTTTCTGGTTTGATCTCACATAACAATAAAGTGGAGGGTTTTTACAAAGTTTCAAATCCGGGTTGGCCCCATATGGTTGATTTATTAAAGGAGGCCGGGTATTACACCGCCATACGTGGAAAAGTAACTCATTCCAGTCCATTCCAACCTTACGATTGGGATCATGATCTTACTGAATTGCCACAAGGTGGAAAGGCACATCAAAAAGACGCAGATTCCTATGGTGAATCGACGACAAGGGGAATCAAAAATGCAAGAAATAGGGGAAAGCCATTCTTCTTGTCGATTAATATTTCAGACCCTCATAAGCCTTTTTGGACACAGGTAAGGGGAGGAGGCGAGGATGAATATGTGCCCAGTAAGATATTTACTGCGGAAGAGGTTCCTATTCCAGGCTTTCTATTTGAAGATCCTGAGGTGCGTGAAGAACTTGCCTTGTATTACAGTAGTGTTCGGCGGGCAGACGACTGCTTGGATAAAGTACTTACAGCACTAAAAGATAGCGGGGAGTGGAACAACACCATGATAGTATTTCTCTCTGATCATGGAATGCCTCTACCATTTGCCAAGACCCAACTCTACCATCATAGCACCCGAACACCATTGATGATACGAGTTCCCGGTGTGACCAAGACCGATACCGTGGACAAAAAACATATGGTCTCTGTATTGGATCTGCTGCCCACTATTATGGATGTATTGGGTGTGAAAAAACCTAGCCGCTTGGATGGGCGTTCCTTTTACCCCGTTCTTCAGGGTAAAAAGCAAGATGACCGTGATTTTATCATCAAGCAGTACCATGAAAATTCTGGAAGATCGAGAGATCCAATGAGAGCCATTCAAACCAAGACGCACTTATACATTTTTAATCCTTGGTCAAATGGAGAGAGAGTTTTTGCTACGGCCACCAATGGAACGGTGACTTGCAAAAGAATGATCGCTCTTGCGGAAGAGGATGAGGACATGAATAGTAGGTTAGAACTTTACAGATTTCGGGTCCCTCAGGAATTATATCAGGTCAAAAGAAATCCTGATTGTACTGAGAATTTGATTGATTATCCAAATCAGGAAAAAACAAAAATTAAATTACAGGAGCTATTGGAAGAGTGGATGATTCAAACCGGAGATCCGATACTTGAATGTTTTCAAAAAAGAGATGATCCGGATTTCGTCGAAGCTTATGTCCAAAAATTGGAAGCCGAGTCTGAGGCGAGAAGAAAAGCCAATCCCGCAAAGCCTAAAAGCAAAAAGAAGAAGAAATCTTAACCTGTTAATTTTAAAATTATGAAACCTCTTGTTTTATTGTATTGTCTAGTCTGTACCTTGCTTTCTGCTTTGGCTGACGACCATCAAAAGCATCTCTTTATCTTGTCCGGTCAGTCAAACATGCAGGGACATCGACCAGATGAGGTTTTTACTCCAATGGTACAGGAAGCCCTCGGACGAGAGAGAGTAATCGTGATTCAGGATGCACTTGGAGGTCAACCGATTCACCGGTGGTGGAAGGAATGGAGGGACCCTAAAGGTGAGAAACCAAATCAAATCGGTGATCTTTATGATCGTTTGATGGAGAAGGTAAATGCTGGGATCGAAGGGCATAAAATTAAAACTGTTTGTTTTGTTTGGATGCAGGGGGAAAGAGATGCGAAGATGGGATGGGGTAAACTGTATGAAAAAGCCCTTCTTGGTTTGCATTCTCAACTGGCCAAGGATTTGAACTGGAGAGCCAATGATCTTGGTTTTGTAATTGGAAGGCTGAGTGACTTTGACATTAGCAATAAGCGGTATCCTCACTGGACAATGGTGCGTGAAGCACAGGAGCGTGTTGCAAATTCAAGTAAGAATTTTTTCCTCGTAAATACGGATGATCTCAACGACGGATTGAACCGAAAGGGGAAAACGATTAAAGACGATCTTCATTATTCTGCCGAAGGATACAAGATTCTTGGGAAGCGGTTTGCTGAGTTTTCTATTAAGACCATAACGAATTAATTTCTTGAAATGAAATTTTTAATTCCTTCATTCATCCTTTTTTCTGTTATTGGGTTTTGCGATGTAAGGTTGCCCTCCATTTTTTCTGACAACCTTGTGCTACAACAGCAAAGTGGTAACCCGGTTTGGGGATGGGCGAAACCGGGTGAGAAGGTTGAAGTAAAGACCAGTTGGGGGGAGAATCAGGTTGTCCAGGCTGAAGGTGATGGGAATTGGATGATTATTGTAAATACACCTCAAGCTGGGACTGGCCATAAGATTAACATCAGCGGGGAAAATAAAATAGTTTTGAAGAATGTTGCTGTGGGTGAAGTTTGGTTATGTGCGGGGCAGTCCAATATGGGCTGGTCTGTGTCAAATTCCTTCGAGGCCGAAGGAGAAACTGATGTTGATCTTCCTAACTTGCGAATTTTTCGTTCCGCCCGTGAGCACTGGCATGAACCTCTGCAGGAGAACCGCGACCGATTAGCCAGATGGAAGCCATGTAATCCGGAGTCGGCGGCGGAGACCTCAGCCGTTGCTTACTATTTTAGTAAGACACTTCAGCAAAAGCTTGGAATTCCTGTCGGAATAATTCAAAGAGCTTATGCCGGGACCCCGATTGAGGGCTGGATGCCATGGAATATTCAAAGGGATGACCCGAGAGCAAGAGCACATAAGAAGGAATTGGACGATTCCGCCAACCGATTGATTTCCCGTGGACAGACCAAAGAAAAAGCGATCAATGCATTTGAACAGGAGTTGGGGGGTTACAATGCCAGAATTGATAAGGGAGAAACCATGAAAAATGCATTTCGTCCCCTTTCGCCGCCTATTATTACAAGGCCCGCTAACCTTGGGCATCAATATCCCGGTAATATTTTCAATGCAATGATTGCTCCCATTGCTCCCTATGCTATTCGCGGTATGATCTGGTATCAGGGAGAAAGGAATGCCAAAAACAGCCCGCAGGCTGAGCACTACCGTTTTCAACTCAAACAAATGATTGGATACTACCGCAACCTATGGCATGGGAAATCATGGGGGGCTGTAAGTGATGGATTTCCAGTTTACTTTACCCAGTTGCCCAGCTGGAACCCTGCACAAAAAAAGCCAGTGGAAGCGGTGGAGTCGCCCTGGGTTGTCAGCAGGGAGAGTATGCTCAAGGTATCAAAGGAACTTTACAATACTGGGATGGCTGTCTCCATAGACACGGGGGATGCAATCGCTCTACATCCTAAAAATAAGAAACCAATCGGGATCAGGCATGCCTATTTGGCACTGGGCAAAACTTACGGGTTTCCCATCGTTCACCAAGGCCCCGTCTTTTCTGATTTCAAGATCGAGGGTAAAAAGATTCGGCTGAATTTCTCATCAACTGGTTCAGGCTTAACCGGAAGTCGGGATGAGCCCTTGAATTCTTTTGCCATGGCCGGGAAAGATCGTGAGTGGCACTGGGCGAAGGCGAAAATAGAAGGAAGTTCGATTTTGCTCAGCTCCTCAAAAGTCAACAAGCCGGTGGCTGCCCGTTATGCCTGGGGTATGAATCCTTCTCAAAGAAATCTTCTCTACAATAAGGAGGGATTCCCTGCTTCTCCTTTTCGCACGGATGACTGGCCTCTTTATGATCCAAAAGCCGAATTGTTGGAGGTAACCAAACCAACTAAGCCAGCAGGCTATCAGTCTAAAGACTGGAGTCGTCCTGCCATTCAAAACTAGACTTTTTTTAAATATGTTGAGAATCATTTTGTTTTGTCTGCCAATTTTGAGTCATGTCTTTGGTGAGAGTTCTCCTAATATAATAATTATTCAGACCGACGAGCATAACTTGCGAACTTTGGGTTGTTACCGTGAACAGATGAGCCAAGACCAGGCTTTCATCTGGGGTAAGAATGTTTTTGTCGAAACACCATATATTGATTCACTGGCCAAAGACGGATTGATTTGCACTAATTACTTTGCGGCTTCACCGGTCTGTACCCCGTCTCGTGCTTCTTGGGTTTCCGGCCTTTATCCTCAAGCAACGGGAGCACCGAGCAATAATATGCCGCTTAATGATTCAATTATTACCTTTGCGGAAGTTCTCCGGAAGCGGGGCTACGCAACATCTTATTTGGGTAAATGGCACCTAGATGGTGATGCTAAACCTGGATGGGCGCCATCTCGCAAATTTGGTTTCACTGACAATCGTTTTATGTTCAATCGGGGACACTGGAAAAACTTTGTGATGACAAAGGATGGTCCTCGTGTTGGAGCTCGAAAGAATAACCAACCAACTTATGATCTTGGTAATGCGGATGATAAGAGTTTCGCCACCGATTGGTTAGTGGATCGTTCGCTGGAGATTTTAGAACGCGATAAGAATAAGCCTTTCTGCATGATGTTGGCCTTACCTGATCCTCATGGACCAAACACTGTAAGAGAACCTTACGATTCGATGTACGATCATTTGGTTTTCAAGCAACCTGTTACCATGAGAAAAGTCTTGGCTGCGCTTCGAAACCAGCCAGGTTGGATGAAAGAGCAGGGAGGGAAAAACTTGATTAAAAAAATCAATCAAGAGACGATGGCTAATTATTTTGGAATGGTTCGGTGTATTGATGACAATGTGGGAAAAATCCTCACTTTTCTAAAAGACAATAATTTGTATAAAAATACCATTGTGGTATTCACTTCTGATCATGGAGACATGATGTGCGAGCACTGCCGAATGAATAAAGGGCTTCCATATAAAACTTCTGTAGGGATTCCTTTTGTTTTACGTTATCCGGATCGTGTGCCTGCTGGAAAAGTCATTCATACGGCATACACCACGGTTGATTTTTTCCCCACCCTTATGGGGTTGATGGGAATAAAAGATAATTTGCCTGAACTTCACGGTCTGGATGCAACGATTGCCTTCACAAATAAGAAAAAAGAAGTTTTAAAGGATCGCATTGTTTATGTCAGACATTCTGGTGGGGCTTGGGTGGCCGCTTTTGAGCGTCGTTACAAGTTGGTTCTTTCTAGTCTTGATGAGCCTTGGTTGTATGATTTGGAAAAAGATCCGGATGAATTGGTGAATTATTTTGGTCGTGATGGTTACGAGGAACAATTCAAGCGGTTAAAGGAAGAGCTGATCAAACAGATGAAAAAATTTCAAGAACCTGCTTTAGCGACTAAAAAGCTTCGATACAAATAAAGTTTATTCTATCTTTTGCTTGGATTTCATCATTCGATTTGATCATACTGAGAGGTAATGGATAAGAATGATATCATTGAGGTCTTGGAACGCATAGGTACCATGATGGAAATCAAGGGAGAGAATCCCTTTAAGATTAGAGCATATTCCGCGGGTGCAAGAACCTTGCAAACCATGGAGGAAGACCTGGGCGCAGTGATTGAGGAAGGCAGGCTGGGCAGTATTCCAGGTATTGGAAAAGCACTTACTGAAAAGATTGAAACCCTATATGCCACTGGCGAACTCGAATTTTACAACAAATTGATTGCATCCGTTCCTTCCGGTTTGATGGATCTGTTAGATATTCCGGGTTTGGGAGGGAAAAAGATAAAAGTTCTCCACGAAAAATTGAATGTAGATTCGATTGAATCCCTCACGGAGGTTTGTCGGGCAGGTAAGGTAGCTGAACTTAAGGGATTTGGGGAAAAGACACAGGAAAAGATTTTATCGGGGATTAAAAACCGCGAAGCCTATGCGGCTCGCCATCTATGGTGGAATGCCCGTTCTGTTGTAGAAAAAATCCTGCCAGGTCTTAAGGGATTACCCGGAGTAGATAGGGTAGAGGCAGCGGGGAGTTTTCGCCGTGGTATGGAAACCGTGGGCGATCTTGACTTTCTGGTGGCATCCTCCGATCCTGCTCCCATTATGGAGTGGTTTACTTCAATGGATGGAATTGCTGAAGTTACCGCTCATGGCGATACCAAGTCCAGCATACGCTTGGAAGGTGGAATGCAAGCGGATTTGAGGGTTGTACCCTCCGAGCAGTTTTATTTTGCTCTTCATCATTTTACTGGTTCCAAAGATCACAATGTTCGTATGCGTCAGAAAGCTCTCTCAATGGGGCTGAGCTTGAGTGAATGGGGCTTGCGTCCGGAAGAGGAAAAAGATTCATCGCGCAAAGCCGGACCAGTGCAGGCACATTCAGAAGAGGATATTTTTAAAGCTTTAGGTTTGCAGTTCGTTCCTCCCGCTCTTCGGGAAGGAATGGGAGAAGTGGAAGCCGCTGAAAGAAATGAATTACCTCAACTTTTGGAATTTTCCGACCTGAAGGGATGTTTCCATAATCATACAACCGCATCCGATGGAAGGAACACACTTGAGGAAATAGCTGAGGAAGCAGATCTGCGAGGCTGGGAATATCTCGGGATTGCCGATCATTCAAAAGCCAGTTTTCAGGCAAATGGATTGAATGAAGAGAGATTGCTCAAGCAGGTTCAGGATATACGCTCTTTGAATGAAAGTGGGAAATACCGCGTACATCTCTTTTCAGGCTCGGAAGTCGATATTCTTTCTGGAGGCCGGCTGGATTATGAGCATGCTGACCTTGAATGCCTTGATTATGTAGTCGCTTCCGTGCACAGTGGACTGACTCAGGATGAGGAGACAATGACTGCTCGAATCATTAATGCTCTTGAGCATCCTTTGGTTACCATGCTCGGGCATATGACTGGTCGTTTGCTTTTGAAGCGCGAGGCAAGCAAGTTGAATATTCAGAAAATTATTGATGCTGCTCTGGCAAATGGAAAAATAATTGAGCTCAATTCTAATCCAATGCGCCTTGATATGGATTGGCGGCACTGGAAGCGTGCAGCTGAAAAAGGACTTCTTTGTTGTATAAATCCCGATGCCCATGCACTTCACCATTTTGATTATCAGGAAGCTGGTGTGCTCACTGCCCGAAAGGGTTGGCTGACACCAAAAGAGGTTTTCAATACCCGTACACTTTTAGAAATTAAGGAATATTTAAATCTTTCCTGAACTTTCAGATATGTCTCTGATTAGTTATCGAAACCTGACAGTATCCTTTGGCGGACCGCTTCTGCTTGATAATGTGGGAGTCACCATAGAACGGAAGGAACGCATTTGTCTTCTGGGTAGAAACGGGGAGGGGAAATCGACATTGCTTCGCATCCTTGCCGAGCAGATCAAACCGGATGGCGGTCAAGTTGAGCGAATGGATGGTTTTCGGGTGGCCAAATTAGATCAGGAAATACCGGTAGGGTTGGACGGTACTGTTTTTGACCTGGTCGCAAAGGGGTTAGGCCCCGAAGCAAATCTGCTCAGGGAATATAATTTGGCCCTACAAGAACTCGGAGAAAACCCGCAGGATGAAAAACTGGGCGAGGAAGTGGACCGTTTACAGTCGGAACTCGACCGGACCGATGGTTGGAGTTTGGATTATCGAATTGCATCGGTTATCGACCGGGTAGGTCTAAAGCCCTATGAATCATTCGATACTCTTTCCGGTGGTAATAAAAGCCGGGCCATGCTTGCCCGTGCACTCGTTTCCGAACCACATTTGTTAATTTTGGATGAACCCACCAATCATTTGGATTTTGCGGGTATTCGTTGGCTCGAAGAATTTTTGAAAAAAGGTGAATTCGCAGTTCTCTTTGTTTCTCATGATCGTGCGTTTTTGAGATCTCTTTCCACCCGTATTCTTGAACTGGATCGTGGCAAACTAACCTCCTGGACCTGCGGTTACGAAAAATTCCTTATTCGGAAAGTGGAGTTTTTGGCTACGGAAGAAAAGAACAATGCCGTATTCGATAAAAAACTTGCCGAGGAGGAAGTCTGGATACGTAAAGGTATTCAAGCACGGCGGACTCGAAATGAAGGGCGGGTGCGTGCATTATTTAAATTACGAGAGGAAAGATCAGCCCGGAGGGAAGTTCAAGGTAAGGTAAATCTATCGGCAGCCAACCAAGCCCAAACTTCGGGGCGCAAAGTCATATCGATTAAAGATTTGAATTATACATGTGGAGAACAGAGTATCGTGCGCGATTTGACTACCACTATCTGGAGAGGGGATAAGATTGGAGTGGTTGGCTTGAATGGTTCCGGTAAATCGACTTTGCTTCAACTCATGCTCAAACAACTCGAACCGGACTCCGGGTCGATAGATCACGGAACAAAGTTGGAGGTTGCTTACTTTGATCAATTGAAGGTTCAGGTCAAAGAAGATTCATCGGTGGCAGAAAATGTTGCCCCCAATGGGGATACCGTTGAGATCAACGGAAATAAAAAGCATATTCTTTCTTACCTTCGCGATTTTCTCTTTCTTCCAGAGACAGCTCGAGCTCCAGCGAAGATGCTGTCAGGTGGCGAGCGGGCAAGATTACTCCTCGCAAAACTATTTATTCAACCTGCCAATTTGCTCGTTCTGGATGAACCAACCAATGATCTCGATATTGAAACCATTGAATTATTGGAAGAAAGACTACTCGACTTTCAAGGTACGCTCTTGCTCGTCAGCCACGATCGGGATTTTTTAGATAATGTGGTGACTGCCACCATCGCCCTCGATGGAATGGGTGGGGTGGAGGAATATGCCGGTGGGTGCGGGAGCTGGTTGGAAAAAATAAGCCGCCCCAAAGAGAGGACTAAACCAGTATCCGAAGCGAAAGAGAAACCTGAAACAGGAGCTTACAAGAAAAGGAAGCTTTTGAATAAGGAACGCGAAGCCCTAAAAGAATTACCCAAGCAGATTGAAAAGATGGAATTGAAACGCGATAGGATTACTGCATCGATGCAGCAGTCCGATTATTATCGAAATGCCAATAATGATCCATTGGCAGATCAGCAGAAACTGGAGGGGTTAGAAAAGGAAATTTTTAGATGTTATGAACTTTGGGAAGAGTTAGATGAACTGGATTCATAAAATGATTCGTTAAAATCCTTTGTTTTTCGATTTCACTATGAATCTTTTACAAATTTCTTAATGAACCAACTTGCCAATTGTCTGTGTTCAAAATTTAAATTGCATGCGTTATATAATTTTAGAAACAATGTTTTACTCTTTGTCATTACATAATATGAAAATTCTTATGTTACTCTTATTACCAGTATTCCTCGCTGGTCAGGTAATTGGTGAAGAAAAGCTAGAATTCAACAGGGATATTCGCCCTATACTGTCTGATGCCTGTTTTCACTGCCATGGTCCTGATAAAAAGGAGCGTAAGGGTGGTCTTCGTCTCGATTTAGAAAGCCATGCATACAAGGCTGGCAAATCAGGATTTGAGGCAATCATTCGTGGTAATTCCAAAGATAGTGAGATAATCACAAGGATTCATCTTCCCAACGATGATACTGAGCATATGCCACCCCCTGAAAGTGGAAAGTCACTGACTGAAGAACAAAAGAAAATTCTAGCAAAGTGGATTGACCAGGGAGCCGAATACCAAGGACATTGGGCTTTTATTTCGCCAGAGCGGCCTGAAGTACCGAAAATAAAAGGTGCTGACCATCCAATTGATTCCTTTCTTCAGAATCGATTAGCGAAAGAAGGCTTTAGGATGCAAGGGGAAGCTTCAAAAGAAGTTCTGATAAGACGTGCGACTCTTGACCTTACAGGTTTACCTCCAACGCTTCAGGAAATTGATGACTTTCTAGCGGATAAGACGGATTTTGCATATGAAAAAGTACTTAACCGATTGCTCTCCTCACCTCATTACGGTGAAAGAATGTCTTTGGAATGGATGGATTTAGCTCGCTATGCCGACAGTAACGGCTTTCAAAGTGACGGGAGTCGGGATATGTGGCTATGGAGAGATTGGTTAATCAACGCGTTCAATCGCAATCTTCCCTTTGATCAGTTTACTATCGATCAATTGGCCGGTGATATGTTGGAAAACCCTACGGACGAACAGATTATTGCAACTGGCTTTAATCGTAATCACAGACTGAATGGAGAGGGTGGAAGAATAGAAGAGGAATGGTTTGTAGAAACGGTAATTGACCGAGTGGAAACCACCGGCACTACATGGCTGGCTCTAACTATGACTTGCGCCCGTTGTCACGACCACAAATACGACCCAATCTCACAGAAAGAGTTTTTTGAATTTTTTGCATACTTCAATTCCAATGAGGAATCAGGCGTTTTGGCAGCAAATGGGAAAAATGGATTTAATACTCCTCCCTTCATGAAAGTTCCGAGCGAAGATCAAAAAGCGAAGATTTCTGAGCTAGACCAAAATATTAAGGAGCAAGAGAGATTACTTAAAAGTGCTGAAATGAAAATGAAAGAATCTCTTGCTCAATGGATTACAGAAACAAGAGATATAATTTTGAAGCAACAAAATGCTCCTTCTCAAGCTTGGAACGAGTTGAGCGATGAGACAGTCATTAGTAAGGGAGGGGCAACATTCAAGCAGACAGAAAACAGGACTTGGTTAGCTACTGGAAAAAATCCCCGAAGTGATACATATGAGATAAGAAGCTCATTAAATTCAAAGCAACTTGCTGGTATTTTAATCGAGGCCTTTCCTCATCAATCGTTAAAAGAAATTGGTCTTGGAAGAGCCGGGAATGGAAATTTTGTTCTCACAGGCCTGGACATCAGGTTAGAGTCCAAAAATCAAAAGACACCACCAATAGTGTTAAAACTTGATTCCGCAGAAGCGAGTTTTGCTCAGAAGGATTACCCCCCGAGTCAGGTTTTAAAAAATGCTTCAAGTTTAACAAAAAAGAATTCAACGGGGTGGGCGGTTCACGGCTTTGATTCATCCAAATTAAAATCTGTTCGTGCAATGTTCCTGGCAAAGACTCCGATTGAGGTTCCAGANGATGCAGAACTGGTTATTACCATGTATCACNANTCGAGGTTTACGGATCACAATGTTGGAAATTTNANAATTNATTACACCGAAAATACAGATGTTACNCTNGATGGTGGTTCNAACATCCCTNAAGAGGTCGTANNCGGATTAATTAAAGAAACCAATACCTTGAAANCGGAAGAGCGNAAAACACTCGANAAATATTTTCGCGAGAAGGTTCCCAACCCTGTTTCGATTGCAAAATCCAATTTTGAAAAATCTAAAAAAGACAAAGATACTTTCATGGCTAAGGTACCGAGCACCATGATCATGAAAGAGAAATCCTCTCCAAAGGATGCATTTATTCTAAATCGTGGAGAATACGATCAGCCAACCGATAAAGTTGCTCGGGCACTACCCGCTGTTTTACCTGCTTTACCAGAGGGTGCATCGAATGATCGACTAGGGCTTGCTCAATGGTTGGTTTCAGGCGATCATCCGCTTACTGCACGGGTCTGGGTAAACAGGGTCTGGGAAAGATTGTTTGGCGTTGGTATAGTAAAGACCTCAGAAAATTTTGGCTCACAGGCCGAATGGCCGGAACATCCAGAACTACTGGATTGGCTGGCGGTGGAATTTACAAATCCAACTACTTTGCCCAATGTGGTCGATGAAAGAGCCAAGTCATGGGACATGAAGGCAATGATAAAATTCATAATGCTTAGCGACGCATATAAGCAAAAATCATCTGCACCCGAGAATCTGTTTAAAAAGGATCCAGAAAATCGGCTTTTGTCCAGAGGCCCGCGAATGAGATTAATCGGCGAAGTCATTCGCGATCAAGCTTTGTTCGTTGGTGGTTTGTTGGTGCCAAAGCTTGGTGGACCGAGTGTCCGCCCTTATATGCCGAAAGGGGTTTGGTCCGAGACAAATCGATATGGGAATCTAAAAAACTACACAGCTGACTCTGGAGAGGGTTTGTACCGTAGAAGTATGTATACGATATGGAAAAGAACTGCCGCACCTCCAAGTATGCTATTATTTGATGCACCCAACAGGGAAGTTTGCAATCCAAAGCGCTCAAGAACCAATACGCCATTACAGGCACTTGCTCTTATGAATGAAGTGACTTTTGTGGAGGCTGCCCGGGGATTGGCCGAACTCATGATTAAAAAAGGAGGAACTTCCCCAAAAGAAAAAATCACTACGGGATATCGAATGGCAACCGGACTTATGCCAGATACAGAAACCCTTGCGATTATGTTGAAAAACTTTAACCGAAGAAATAATCAATTTAAGCAGGATAAAGAAGCCGCTAAATCCTTGGTGAACACAGGAGACTCGTCTTATGATTCTTCTCTTAATGTCGAAGAGTTGGCCGCTTACACTGTAACTGCAAATGTTTTGTTAAACTTGGACCAAGTACTCACTAAAAATTAAAATAATTATGAATACATCAACCATCCAACAGCAGGATTTTCTCAATCGAAGGATTTTTCTTCGAAACGGTGGCTTGGCTTTGAGTGCGACTGCACTTTCGGGTCTTTTACCACAGGTAGCAAACGGTGCAGTAGGATCCACATTTCCGAATTTTCCTGCCAAAGCGAAGCGGGTAATTTATCTCTTCCAGTCTGGAGCCCCTTCTCAAATGGATCTCTTCGATCCTAAACCCGGAATGGAGAAAGTGCGTGGGCAAGACTTGCCTGATTCGATCCGAAAAGGGCAACGACTTACCACGATGACTAGCAGGCAGAAAAACTTTCCTGTTGCTCCAAGTATTTTTAAATTCAAGCAGTATGGACAGTCAGGTCAATGGATGAGTGATGTCTTGCCACACCTCTCCAAGGAAGCAGATGAATTGTGCTTTATCAAATCAATGCACACAGAAGCAATCAATCATGATCCAGCAATTACTTTTTGCCAGACGGGTCACCAACTTGCGGGTCGTCCGAGTATGGGAGCTTGGTTGAGCTATGGCTTGGGAACAGAAAACAAGGACCTACCAGCCTATGTAGTACTGACTTCATGGGGGACAGGCCGTCCGAATGATCAGCCCCTATATGACCGTTTATGGGGAGCAGGCTTTCTTCCAACCCAGCATCAGGGAGTGAAATTCAGAAACTCCGGAGATCCGGTATTATATCTATCTGATCCGAAAGGAGTCAGTCGAACCATGCGACGTGGAATGTTGGATGAGTTGGCTGTTTTAAATAGAAAAAATATGGCAGTTGCAGGAGATCCGGAAATTGATGCCCGGATCGCCCAGTATGAAATGGCATTCCGTATGCAATCGAGCGTTCCTGATCTTACTAATACTAACGATGAGCCAAAGCATATTCTTGAAAGTTATGGTCCGGATGTACAAAAACCTGGAACTTATGCAGCTAATTGTTTACTTGCAAGACGCTTGGCAGAAAGGGATGTCCGTTGTATTCAATTATTTCATATGGGTTGGGATCACCATGGTGGACTGCCCAAAGCAATTCGTGGGCAATGCAAGGATGTTGATCAACCAACCGCTGCACTAATTGCAGACCTTCGACAAAGAGGACTTCTCGAAGATACCTTGATAGTATGGGGTGGCGAATTTGGAAGGACAATCTATTCTCAGGGCAAGCTTTCTGAAACAAGCTACGGTCGTGATCATCATCCAAGATGCTTCACTATTTTTATGGCAGGAGCAGGAGTGAAAAAAGGATTTTCCTATGGGGCAACCGATGACTATTGCTATAACATAACCGAAAACCCCGTACATGTTCATGATTTAAATGCCACAATTATGCACCTCTTGGGCGTGGATCATAAAAAGCTTACTTACAGGTTTCAGGGCAGGGATTATCGTCTAACTGATATCCATGGACACTTGATCAAAAATGTTCTTAGCTAATTTTTTTATACATGATGAATGATAATTCTAATCGTCGCCAATTTCTTCGGGTAATCGGAGGGATTGGCATAACATCCATGACTGCTCCTAATTATTTAATTGGAGCCAAGCCAAGTGCCGCATTGAGTCGTTCAGGTGTTTTGTTGGAAGCGTCCTCTTTTGCAAATTTAGGTGGATGGAAGGTGGATACACAGCACTATTTACAGATGGGAGGTAACTATCTTTTGGCTCACGGGATGGGCAAGCCGGTGAAGGATGCGGAAACAACTATTGATCTGCCTGCTACGGGCAAATGGAATGTTTGGGTTAGAAACCGTGACTGGTGTAAGGGAGACTGGCAGTCACCCGGACGTTTTCA
Source organism: Opitutia bacterium (assembly GCA_002694035.1). Lineage (GTDB taxonomy): Bacteria > Verrucomicrobiota > Verrucomicrobiia > Opitutales > Seribacteraceae > Seribacter. Next base: position 15,368 of record NZKY01000005.1, on the reverse strand, counting down.
GGTATTAGTAGAAGGCAAGCCTCTTTCCGTTACTTTTGGTGAGGGTAGAGAATCCTGGCACTGGCAGTCGGGTGGAGCGATTGAAGTTTCCAAGGCAGGAAAGACCAAGATTTCTCTCAGGGATCTCACTGGTTTTGATGGGCGATGCGATGCGATTTTTTTCACTCAGGAATCTAATCCCTCTTTACCTTATGATGACCTTAAGGAATTATCAGATTGGAAGGATGAACTTTCAGGGCGTGCTAAGGAGAAAGTCGAAGAATTGTCATTCGATCTAGTAGTTGTCGGTGGCGGTATGTCTGGTTGCGGTGCCGCCCTTGCGGCACGTTCTCAGGGGTTGAAAGTCGCATTGATTCAGGACCGCCCTTTGTTTGGTGGGAACGCAAGTCAGGAAATTCGTGTTCATACTCTAGGCATTCATGGATACGGATCAGACATTTTAAAATCGATAGACACATACCACTATCCCAATGGGGACCAGAAGGCAAAAATTGATCAGGTCAAAAGGGAAAAAACGATGGCTGAATCAGGCGTTGATTTGTTTGCCCATCATACAGCTTGTGGGATCGAAAAACAGGGTGATAAAATTCTTAGTGTGGAAGCCCGAGAAGTAAAAGGTGGTAAAATTAAAAGATTTCGGGCTCCAGTCTTCATTGATGCCACTGGGGATGGATGGTTGGGCTATTGGGCCGGAGCAGATTACCGGTACGGTCGTGAAGCAGCCTCCCAGCATAATGAAGGATGGGACAAGTACGGTGAACTTTGGAGTCCGAAGGAAGCGGATAATCGGGTTATGGGTACTAGTGTGTTATGGAATAGTGAGCGCACCAATCAAAGACAGGATTTCCCTGAAGTCCCATGGGCTATGCCAGTTGCCGGTAAGCATGCAGCTTCCAAAGGAGAATGGTTTTGGGAATATTCAGATAACGACCTTAATCAAATAGAGGATGCTGAAACCATTAGGGATCATATGTTGCGTGCTATTTTTGGTTCTTTTGCCAATGCTAAGAAAAACCCAAAGTATGCGCCAAATCGTTTAAAATGGGTCGCTTATGTTGGAGGTAAGCGCGAAACGAGAAGATTAATGGGCGATCACATTTATGATATGCACGATGCCGTAAAGCGTAGGGAATTCCCGGATGCTGTAGTTGTTGAGAAAAGAGAGGTAGACGGGCATTACCAAAGGAAACTAAAAGGAGCAAAAGAGGATTTCCTATCCACAGCTATGTTTCACAAAACTGGAGGATATTATTACATTCCTTTCCGTAGCTTTTATTCCAGAAATCTTTCCAATCTGATGATGGCTGGACGTTGTTTTAGTTGTACTCATGTCGGACTCTGCGGACCTAGAGTTATGAATACTTGTGGACAGATGGGGATTGCCACTGGCTTTGCAGCGGTTTTATGTAAAAAACATGGTGCCAATCCTAAACAGGTTGGTAAATTACACATCAAAGAACTAAGAAGCTTGATCGGTTTTGATAATAAAAAATTAGTTAACAACCCGAGTAAAAGCGGACATTAATAGCTTGATGAGACACTTGGTCAATTTCGGCCTTTTGTTCAGTTTCTCCGCACTGTCAGTGACGGGAGTACTCGCATACTTACGTCCATTTTCTATTACCGTTACGCAAATTCATATTATCGCCGGTTTTGTTACTCTGGTTCTCGTGCTCATGCATTTGCTTGCACGATTACCTTACTTCAAAAATCGAATAACCAAGGGCAGTCAGGGTGCATCTCTTCGTCTACAGGTCATTCTTTTTGGCTCAGTGTTTGGCTTTTTAGTTTATGGTTCAGTATCAAGTATTCCACCTTCTTCCTGGTTGATTGATAACAGTTATGAGCATAGAAATAGTTCACAAATTGTAAGATCTTCGAGCCTTGTTGGTTTTGAACAACCTGCTCCACACCGAAAATGGATCGTCCGTCAAAGCCAAGATGACAATGGAAGCGGGTTATCTATTTATTTGAGCTTTCAAGAGGAGTTGAATCCTATGCCCTCGATTGCGGTTTGGGCAGAGAGTACGACAGGCTCAATGATTGAAACCCTTTATCTGGAGCAGTCACTTGCCTACTCAGAAGTTCCATTATGGGAAGATTACAAGACTCAAAGAAGTCATATTCTGCCACTTTGGCGTCACCGTTATACATTGTTATCAGGTATTAAGCCTTCCGGTGAAGTGGATGCAGTCAGTGGAGCTACTGAATCTCATCGTTTCGCTCTTGATCCATATTTGGTAGTAGGTAAAGGAAATGAATTTGTGCTTTGCGTGGAGATCAATGCACCGAGAGATACCAATAAAGAATTTTCAAATACTTTGCTCGGACAGCCTTCCCTCCTGTATACTTGTTTAGTGGAAGTCGACAGTGATGAACCTTATTATCTTTTTGATCTTACAGGTCATGGAGGCGGAGATGCACTTGAAACAGGTAATATTCAGTATGATTTTGACATCATTGGCAGTGCTAAGAAAATGAAAGATCTTTTCCTAGTAAAGTTAGAAAAATAAGCCGTGCGAATTAAATTTATTTAGCAATTATTTTTAATGCGTTTTCTGCTCCCATACTCAAAGATAGCGAATCTTTAATATTACATTCTGATTCAACTGGATTAACTCTTATGAATTGGTCACCAATTAATTGAAAAATTTCTTCACAGGTAAGTCGTACCGTAGGAATGTCAGAACCTGCGCCAATTTCAATAACGAGCAATTTTTTTTGCTTTTTATCTTCCAGCCAATCATCCATTTTTTTTCTTTGATAAGTTGTTCTCGAATGATCCCACTCGAAATCGGAAAACATCAGAATGTTAGGTCGTGCGATCGATTTGCAATTTGGGCAGGCGGGTAAAGGTTCTTCAGCAAGTAAAGTTTCTGAATCAATATTTATTACTGTTCCTGAATCAATTGGCCATATAGGATACCCACAAGATTCCATGCATTGAAGATGCATAATAGATCCGTGACATTCCATAATCAGGTTTTCAGGAAACCCGGCTTTTTGAAATTGTCCATCGACATTCGAAGTAAAGATAAAGGTAGGTATATTTTCATCTTTGAATTTTTTTATTAAAATCTCGAATCCTTTGTGAGGAATTGTTTTTCGGTAAAGATTAAATCTATGACCATAAAATCCCCAAGCTAATCTCGGATCATCCCGAAACCACCTTGGATTTGCCATTTCTTCAAATTGTATTCCAAGTTTAGCTAGGGGGGGATAGGCTTTCCAAAATCCATTTTCTCCTCTGAATACTGGCAGACCCGAATCCACACCCATGCCAGCACCTGCACCAATTAAAATTGCTTCCGAGGTGAACCATGACTTTTTTGCTTTATCAGTAATTTCTTCGTCCACTTGGTTAATAATTTTTTTTAATTTTATTATTTTTTCTTTGAAGTAATGGATCTATCTATTTTGGTTGTTGTTTTCTAAACAACTAAGTTGAAACACATAAAAGATTGGATTGTCACGAGTTTCTTTATCTTCTCGATGGGAATGAGTGGTTGTGTTCAAAAAACTAGTAAACCTGAAAATGTAAATTACCAATTGGGAAATGAGGATCGATTACCACCCTCTGAATGGGTCGTTCCTGAAATCATAGCAAAGCCAGAAAATTTCAGTGGAGGTCTTGCATTTTCAAGTAGCGGAGAACTATTCGTGGCTAACTTTTTGGGAGAAGGAAATATCGGAAAATTAAAATTGGATACCGATGCAAAAAAAGAGATCTTTATTAATTTAAAGGAATGGGTATCTTCATCCGACGAATTTTCGGTTCGAGCTGAGGGTTTATACATTGATTCTGAGGATAGATTACTAGTAGCTGATGCCGGAACAGGTAAATTGCTTAGAATTTCTCCAGAAGCCAATAAACTAGAAGTTTTGGCAGATTCTTATGACGGTTATCGTTTTGAGTCAGTAAAAGATTTAACTATGGCTCCAAACGGTGATCTTTTTGTCAGTTCACCCCACTCGGGTACGATATACAGAATCCGTCCGGATATTGGTTATGTTGGAATTTTAAATGATGATTTAGTTAGGGGTGATGGATTGGCCATAAGTCCAGATGGTAAACAGTTGATTGTAACCGAGCCTGAGGCTTCCCGGGTTGTTGTTTATGATATTCCTAAGGATTTAATTCTTGTTGATTCTTGGACCTTGGTTGATTTTTCACCTTCTGGTATCGAACCTCGTGGAGTCTCATTTGATGATCTGGGAAGACTTTTTGTAGCCTTAGGCAATAGAAACGAGGTTCGTGCTTTTGATCTCGATTTAGGAATAGAACTAGTTCGTTACAAAATTGATACTGAGGCAGAGAATATAGTTTTTCGTAATGGTTCAATTTATGTTGGGGGCTCCGAGTCTATAACTAGAATAAGACTGCATAGATAAACTATCTCCAAATTAAAAGGTATTCTGTGGCTTTATCTATTGGGGTTTTTCACAAAGATTTCTGATTGGTAATAACTTCTCTTTGACTTGCTGTTTGAGGTGCCCACTCTTGATATGTGGTAATTATTTAATTTGTGATATGGACGAAGACTTTTTGCATTTATTTGACGAGTCCCCTGCATTGCGCCTCATGCGCGGAAGACTTGGTTCTTTTGTAGCGGGTTTCTTTTTTAAAACATTTAAGCATTGGGGAGTTGTTGAAGCTTCTGAAGAAGAGCTCACCGCTACATTATCCGAGCATATTGAGCAGATGCGAGAGCTTGAAGATTTTGACGCTCCAAAAAGATTACCTAATGAATATTTGGATGAATGGTGTGACGAAGATCACAGATACCTGACCAAAACATTTAATGAGGAACGCGAAGAATATGTTTTTAGATTAACTCGTCATTCCGAAAAAGTTCTTAGTTGGTTGCAGGACTTAATGGCTATGCAGCATCGAGGTTATGCAACAACGGAATCGAGATTTAACCGAATTATGCTGGAAATGCAAAATCTTACTCAGGGAGTAAATGCAGATCCTGAAGCAAGAATTCGGGAATTGGTCAGAAAAAGAGATTCAATAGACGAGGAGATTCGTCGGATTCAGGAAACTGGGGAAGCTCCTATTTTCGGGGAGGATGTAATTCGAGATCAGGTTTACGATTTGTCTGATTTAGTTGAACATTTTTTATCTGACTTTCGTGCTATTGAAGAATTTTTCAAGGATCATGCACGGGAAATTTCAAATCTGTATGCACAGGGAGTTGCATCTAAGGGAGATATTGTAGAGCATGTTTTGGACTCTGACGAAGAGTTGAGAAGTTGCGATCAGGGGAAAAGCTATTTTGGTTTTCGTTCCATGATGACAAATCCTGCATTAGCAAGAAAACTTAGAGGTTTAGCTGAACAAACTTCTGATATTGCACGCAAGCGTGGTTTAGATTCAAGCAAGGTATTTTCAAACCTTGGCGAACGACTTTTTGGTGAAGCCACAGCGGCCCATGGTGCATATGGTCGTATAAGCCGTAAACTCAGACAAGTGGTAGGAGATCATGCAGGTGGTTCCGGTAGGCAGATTCGGGAAACTTTGACAAGGATTCGTCAAAGTGCCTTTCAATTAAGGGACAATCCACCTGAAGAGTGGGATTTTGAAATCGATATAAGACCCCAGTTTTTTGGTCTTATGGAAGCAGAATTTTGGGAGCCCAAGGCGGTTGAGCCGTTTGCGAAAATATCAAAAGCGAAACCGGATAGTTCGAAATGGATGAATGAAATCCTACAGTCGGTTGGAGAACCCTTAGAGCTAAATAAATTTAGAGACCGTATTGAAGGGGTTTTAGAAGACAACAGTAAAGTTAGCTTAACCGATATGGTAGAAAAATTTCCTTTGGAGCGGGGAATTGTTGATGTGGTTTGTTACCGCGTAATTGCCGGGGAAGATAATCGTCATGAAATTTGTTCCAATGAAATAATCAGTCTTGATCTCAATCGGCCAGCTCAGCCGCGTTTTGTAGAGATCGAACAACTTCTTTTTCAACGTTAATTATTATGAATCCAGCTATTACTCACCGTCATGTTATTGTTCGTTTGCTGAACGGTCCCATTTATCAGGAAGATTTAGATTTATGGGGTCGTCTTGGCGCAGAATGGGAGAAAATAAAAGCCCATTTTCTTGAAATGGGAATGGAGGTTGCCCGAGATGATTCTGCCGGGTACGCATTTGTTCGTCAGCGTGAGGAGTTAGATGATTCAGAGGAGGAAGTCTGGGATGATGGGGCGGAGGCACCTTTGCCAAGAGTGTTGAGGCGGACTCGATTATCTTACCATCAAACTATATTTATGGTTCTTCTTCGTGAAGAATTGATGAAGTTTGAACAGAATCAGGAAGAAGGTGATCATCTCTACCGTTCAGCCATTGATCTAAGGGAAACCATGACTCCATACTATCCTGAATTACACGATGAGAAGAAGATTCATCGACAGATTTCTGCCTTGGTGAGCAAATTTGAGGAGTGGGGAATTTTAAAGAAAGTTAGGGATAAGGATGGTGGACTTTATCGGGTTGAGAGAATAATCAAAGCGAAATTACCACCTGAAAAACTTGCCGAAGTAAAAGAGCAGATAAAAAGGAGAACACCCGATTTAGAAGAAGAAATGGAGGACGAAGATGTTTGAATCACAACTTGAACTTGAATTTTCGCCGGATAAGTCAACGGCGGGTTATCGCTTGCATGAACTTTCGGTTTTAAATTGGGGGACCTTTCATAATGAAGTCTATTCGATGCGGCCCGATGGGCGCACATCTATGGTCACTGGTAGAAATGGTTCGGGGAAATCGACTATTGTTGATGCCTTATTGACTTTGCTGGTCCCCAATCGTGTTCGAAACTACAATGTCGCATCCAGTCAGGCTGGAAGTCGAGAGAGAAACGAACGTGATTATGTCCTAGGTGCATATTCTGAAATTCATGATGCCACGACCGGGCAGGGGAGGAAGGAAACCTTACGCAAACCTGGCGAGTCATACACTGTTTTGTTAGCACATTTTTACAACGAAGCCTATAAGACAGATGTTTCGATTGCCCAAGTGCTTTGGTGCCTGCCGGGTGGTAAGGTCGATAAAGTATACATTGTCGAAAAGAAGAAACTTTCGATTGAAGGAGATTTTAATGATCTGGGAGATGTGGATAATCTTCGTCGGATTATCAAAGATCGTAATCTTACGGTTTTTGATTCCTTCACTGCTTATCATAAGAAATTTGAATCCATGCTCTTTATGGATACCGATCTTGGTAATCGGTCTCCGATGTCAATTTTTAATCAGGCAGTCTGTATCAAAGATGTTAAGGATTTAACTCAGTTCATAAGAGAGCACATGTTGGATGACGGTGGTTCCAAAGAAAAACTGGTTGCTTTGCAGGAAAGATTTGATGATTTAAGGAGTACTCATCGTAGAATTGAAACAGCTTCTTACCAACTCGAACAATTGGATGTAATTCGTGACACTCATGAGTCTTTTCAAAAAGCAAATGAGGAACGTGTTCACGGGGAGTTAATCCGAAATGCAATCGAACCCTACTATGCTCAGGCAGAATTGGACCGCAGGGTTGAATGGGTTACTGAGTTAAAACACCAGGAAGAAGCAGAGAGAGCACGATTAAAAAGTGCCAGGACCGAAGTCGATCGATTTAGAGAAAAGCTCAATCACNTGGAACGTGCTTTGGCGGACAGTGACGAAAACCGTAGACTTGAACAAGTCGGTGCAGAGATGGATCGATTGAGGGATAAAAGGGAGGTAGTTTCAAAGAGAGCGGCTACTTTTGAAAGACTTCTTGCCTCGTGGGAAAAAGGTTTATCTGTANGGGAAGAAGAGGATTTTCTCAGTCTGAGAAGAGAACTTGATAACCAACTGCCTCGGATTGAGGCTAAGGTTGCTGAACTTGATGAAAAAATTCCAGAGATTTCCTATTTGTTAAAGAAAGCGAATGAAAAAGTGGAAAGTTTGGAAAATGAAAGAAAGTATTTGCTTGAAGCAAATTCAAATGTTCCTTCTGAGATAGCTCGTCTCCGTACTGGTCTAGCTACCGCATTAGATCGTGATTCAGGTGAATTACCCTTTATTGGGGAATTAATCCAAGTAGTTCCGGATGAAGTTAAATGGACCGGTCCAATAGAACGTTTACTTCGGTCCTTTTCTCTCACAGTGGTTGTCCCGAAAAAACTGGCCGAAGAGGCTGAGGCTTTTCTAGAGGTTAATCATTTGGGCGATCGCCTTTCTTTTATCTGCCCTGAATCAGATCGAAAAAATCCCAAGTTGCATGACGATTCAGTGGTTGCAAAATTATCTCTCCGTCCAGAAATGGAGAAAGTTAGACAGACCTGGTTAAGATCGGAACTTGCTGAAAGATTCCCCCATATTTGTCGTGGTGAACGGGATGATGAATTTAAAAAGAGTCCTTTTGCACTGACGCTTGAAGGGCTTGTTAAGAGTGATGGGATACTCAGGGAAAAAGATGATTCTCGTTTCATGGACGATGCCACCAGTTGGGTCCTTGGTTGGGATGTGAGTCCTAAGCAAAGAACGCTTGATGATTCTTTAATCAAGTGGAGGGAAGAATTTGATAATTCCGGAAGGGCCTTGCGCGAAGCAGAGGCGGAAAGATTATCTTTGCGTTCAAAATTAAGATCGGGTGCCCAGTTGCAGGCTTGTGCGAATGAATTTTCTGATATTGATCAAATTGGATTAGCAACCCGAATTGCTGATCTTGAAGAAGAGGAAAGAGTTATTGTGGGGGGTTCTGATGTCCTTAAAAAGCTTAAGGAGGACCGTGATTCTGCAGCCGAGAAATTGGAAGAGAGTCAAAATACCCGAGATGAGGTTCTTCAACGAATTGGAGGGGTTGAGGCAAGAGCGGAAAGAAATGAAACCAGNATGGGTTCTTTGCGTTCATTATTGGTGAAAAGCATGGATGAATTTATATCCCAATCTACAGGTGAAGAGAATCCAGATGAGGAAGATCGCGAATCTGCAGAAGAACAAAGAGAAATTCTTTTCAAGGAAATTTCCAAGGAGTTTGGAGAACCGTCCGATAAACCAGATGAAATTGAAGAATCTGCAAGGACTGCAACTCATAAGTTGGATGTCAGGATTAATAAATTGGAATCTGGGCTAGATAAATTTCGTGATAAGAATGTTGCAGCTATGCAAAGATTTATTGCGGATGCTAAAAATCAGGCTTTCAGGGATGAAATTAACCTGGATTTGGAAGAAGGTTACAATGACTCAACCTATAAATCTTTTGAGGAAATTCGCAGNCAAATTGAGGAAGAGGANCTATCCAAAAACCGTATTCGTTTTGAAGAACTTTTGAGGGTTCAGGTACCNGANGAAGTGTCAGGGTTCAGTGAGGCACTAGAGTCTCATCGTGACCGAATTCGTAAACGGATTAATGAACTAAATGAACATTTATCCCGTGTTACTTTTGACCGAAAAGAAGAAACATACATTCAACTAAAGTTTGAAGATGCTGGTGATGATGGAGTTCGAAAATTTAAAAAGCTTCGAAGGCATGCTTTGGAAGGTGATCTTGAGGCGGATGATGAAGATGAAAGAAGACGTGAGCGTTATCACCGAGTTGAACAGTTTTTAGCAGAACTTGAACAGGATTTAGATTGGACTTACCGTGTAATTGATGTTCGTAATTGGTTTAAATTCCGTGCTGATGAATTTTACAAAGATGAAGATACACTTCGTCAGAGTTACAGCGGGGCTGCAGGCAAATCCGGTGGAGAGAAAAATCGTCTTGCATCCACGATATTGGCAACCGCTATTGCATATCAGTACGGTATTGATGTAGGCGGAAAACAGACTGAGACCTTCAGGCTGGTTGCAGTTGATGAAATGTTTAGTAAAACGGATGATGAATTCTCGCAATACCTCTTAGATTTATTCAAGGAATTTCACCTACAACTTTTGATTGTTCAGCCCTTGGATGCAAAGATTCATGTCGTGCAAAAGTATGTTGAACGTTATCATGTTGTCGAGCGCCGGGATGGTTTGTCATTTGTTGGTGATCTAAGCGTTCGGGAATATCTTGGCGAAAATATGGAAGATAACCTGACTGATGAGCAGGCTGTCGAAGACGAACCCGTTGAATCTGAATCTTAAATCTGCCTGCATTAAATTTTAATGAAGAATACCCCTAATCCTTCCCGTTATGACGGGAGGATGCCATACAGAAAATGCGGTCGTTGGGGACTTAAGCTTCCNGCCATNACACTAGGTTGCTGGCATAATTTCGGAGGTGATTCCCCAACAGAAACGCAAAAGGAAATGATCTATTCCGCCTTTGATGCGGGGATAACTCATTTCGATTTGGCTAATAATTATGGACCGCCCTACGGCTCTGCTGAAACAAATGTCGGGAAGATTTTAAAGGAATTACCACGGGATGAAATTTTAATTACTAGTAAAGCCGGATATGATATGTGGCCTGGTCCGTATGGCGAGTGGGGTTCAAGGAAATATATTTTAGCGAGTTTGGATCAGTCTCTCAAGAGAATGAATGTCGAGTACTTTGACCTTTTTTATTCTCATCGTTTTGATCCAAATACTCCGTTGGATGAAACATTAGGTGCTTTGGATACTGCTGTTAAACAGGGAAAGGCCTTGTATGTTGGAATCAGTAGTTATTCAAATGCATATACGGAAGAAGCCGTGAATGTTTGTAAGGAAAACCGTTTTGCACCCCTTGCTATTCATCAACCTAACTATTCCATGCTTAATAGATGGATCGAAAATGGACTTATGGATACATGTAGTGAGCATGGGCTTGGAATGATCGCATTCTGTCCACTTTTTCAGGGCCTATTGACTAATAAATACCTCAAAGGAATTCCAGATGGTTCCCGTGCTACAATTTCAAATTCTCCACTTCGTAAAAGTGAAGTGAATGAACAGAATATAAAAGTAATTCAGGAATTAAACGAACATGCGAAGCAGAGAGGACAAACTTTAGCCCAAATGGCTCTTTCATGGGTTTTAAGAGAAAATCGTATAACCAGTGCNCTAATTGGTGCTAGTTCCAGTTCGCAAATTCTTGAAAATGTAAAATCTGTTAAGCAAACCGAATTTTCAACAGAGGAGATTGCCAAACTTGATCGTATATTGGCTAAAATCAATCTGCCCAAATCGTTATGGGCGGCAGATTAGTTTTTATTCCTTTGAATTATTAATATATTCTTGAACTACTGGAAACTCTTCACGCCAATCTAATACTTCTGCTTTAGATATTTTGGCATGCACAACAGATATATTTTCCTCACCATCAGCAAGGATTTCGCCTTGAGGAGAAATTATCATTGTTCTACCCCCATATGCTAAATCCTTATCGTGACCAATCCGGTTTACTCCAATNACAAAAGACTGATTTTCAATAGCACGTGCCTGCAGTAGAGTCGTCCAATGCTTTATTCGACTCTTTGGCCAACAACCCAATATAACAAAAAGATTTGTACCTTCTAAAATACTTTTTCTGAATAACTCAGGAAAACGTAAATCATAACAAATAAGTGGTGTAATATTGAATGACCCCACAGTTATATGTTCTAAATTACTGCCTGAGATATGAACATTTGTTTCACCAAGGGNTGGTATTNNATTAATTTTNTTNTATAAGGAAATTCTTTTTCCGGCGGGATCAAATGTAACGGCGGTGTTGTATGCAAAACCGCTTTTCTTGGATGGGTGACACATGCCACCAATAATCCATGAATCCTTTTCTTTTGCTAAATCTGAAATAAACTCCTCCGTTTTTACTGGTTCATCTTTAAGAGTATATGTAGAATCAAGACAAAACCCCGTAGCAAACATCTCTGGAAGAATAATTAATGACTTTTTTTCAATTTCGTAATTAGTTAAAATTGATCGAATCTTTTTAAAATTTAATCGCTTACTTTTCCATGCAGATTCAAATTGAACGCAATAAACATTCATTTTTTTATTTGTTCAATTCTTCTTCTTTCCTGTTCAGTAAAAGGGTGAAATGGTGCGGCTTTTTTCATGGCACGATATGCTTTTTGGGCCATGTTTATATCTTTGAATTCATTTATTGAAATTGCGATTTTATTCTGATGAGCAATAAGACACCCAGGATGAACTTCCAATGTTTTATTTATTGCATCTAAAGCCTCTGGAAATTGTTTTTTATGGGTTAATAAATAAAAGCATTCGAACTTTCTCGAATGATGTTCCCAAGGAGCATATTCAATTGCTTTTCTATGAAACATTAGACTTTTATCCTTTTCTCCATAATCACCTGCAATTCTTCCCTGAAAATGATAAATATTTGTCCAAAAAAGATTTTTGGCGAGTATTGAACCAAAGGGTATAAGCCAGATTGAGAGCGCACCCACTATAAGATTGGGGAATGGTTTTAAAATTACCTTACTATCTTTAGGGCGGTCCATTAAACTGGTATTTGATGAGACTATTAATAACCCTAATACAGTCCATCCTGTAATCATCGAACATGGAGACCTACTCGGAAATTCGAAAAAACTTTCGATCAAAAATACGAGACTTGATGAACTTAGGCCAAGAATAATAGCTACATTTTCATGCTTATCGTTAAGAATATTCTTTATTGATGAACTCAATGCCATCCAAAAAACAGTGATCCATAAACCTAGAAATCCAATAAGACCAATAATACCGTTTTCATACAGAATTTGGATAAAATCATTATGCACAAAGCGAACAAGAGTGCCACCTGTGGTCTTATCTGACCTCCGTGCACTCTCGTGAAAATGTAGTTCGTAGTGATCTGTCCCTTTCCCAAATAAAAAGTCTTTTGAGAGAATTGCCTGTAAGGCATCTTTCCATAAAGTAATTCTTCTTTTGCTTCCTCTTGAAGCATTGACTGTGGTAATACTTTTTAGTTCCTGTGTTTCAATGCTCGGTGTCGTTTGGCTATGCTGAGTGGTTTCCTTTTTGGAAAAGGCTCCTTTCTTCCAGTAATCTGATGTAAATAAATAAAGGGGTAAGGCCAGACTTAATAGTGTGAAGGAAGATGCAATAAGGAACATAGCCTTTTTTTGATTTGGTTTGAAATCTTTTTTTCTTCTCAAGATAATGAAGACAAAAACCAAAGCTGCGCACAAGCATCCTCCTATTAAACCCACCCAGGCACCTCTTGCGAGAGAGAGAGCAAGAGCTGGTAAAAAAACAAAGATCAAACTTGAAATAAGAATACCTTTAATGATTCGATTTTTGACAAAGAAAAATAGACCGACGGTGATTGGAAGGATAGGGGCGTGGTATTCCGCAGCAAAATTCTGATTGTAAATCAATCCACCAAAACCTAAACGGGGTAGTCGGTGGCTCCAGTCAGTCCATTTATAGTGTTGATCCATTACGACCAGGCTAGATATAACAGCTCCTATTAAAATTAGACTGATAAACCCAATGATTCGTGAATCACTCCATTTAATTTGGGTAATACTAAAAGCGAGAGCTAAAGGAAGTATATGCCAGCAGAAACTGGAAACAAATGCACGCTCGATATTGTGTGAAAAAAGAGTAGATAAAAATATACTTACTACAAATACAAATCCAAAAATATAAACTTTTTTATCTATATTTTTAATATAGCCAATCAGATTTAATCGAATTCCAATTATTCCTACGATTAGAGAGGCAAATAGAACGAAAATACAGAACTTCAGTTCTGCATTTAGCATACGAATGGGTATAAAACCATCAACCCATTCATCCTGTTTTAATTCCAGAAAAAAAAGGGGTGGGATTATAAATAATACAGCGAAAAAGAAAAAAATTAACCAGTCTACTTTATGTGTAAAAAAAGATTTTGGATTACTATTTTTTTCCAAATCAAAAAATTCTTTTGGGTGCGGTTATATATACAATTCAATCAATTTAGACCAGTAATGAAATTTAGAGACTATTCTTTTCCAGAAGCTTAGTTGAATAATTATAATAATAAGTTCCGCCTTCCGGTACTGTCATGAAATAAATCCAATTATTTGTATTGGATTGAAAAAGGAATGGGTAGAGTTCTCTAGTCGACCAAACCCAGCCACGGTTTGGCGACCATGCCCAGATACCATTTACGGGATCGGCGGAAAGGTAAAGCCAACCATGTGAAGTATGGTAGATCCATCCGTTTTCAAAGCTTTTATAGGAACCAAACCATTCATTTTCTAACCATCCACCTGCCAGTTCATTTGATTCAGAAGCAAGGAAATTTAATGCTTTCTCAGAAGGGTTCTGTTTGGCTGGATCAGTTTGCTCGATAGGAGTAATTTTAAGAATTTTCCCGTATGAAGTTCCCACTTCGTTTTCAGCAAATGCCCGGAAGTATCGGCTTTCAGCATTTGAGGTAGTAACAGATACGGAAAAACTTCCATCTGAATTTGCCTGTCCAATTATTTTTTCGGTTGAATTTACCAGTGGATCTAGGGTCGCATTAGGAGAAATAAGAAAACCTACATTTAATTGAGTTGAGGAAGCGGAATCAGCTGATTGCCTTGCTCGACCTGTCAGAATGAATTGTCCATTATTGTGAGAGAAACCAACAGTTTCCACAAAGGATTTCAAAATAGTTTGGACAGGTTTCGGATTCTTGGATGATAAGAATTCTTCCGCCTGAGATTTGGAGAGAAAAAGATAGCTTTTACCGCTTATTGAGGTTGTGGGAACGGTAAAATAATTAGAGGTAATCATTCCATTTACGACTGATTCAATATCGTAGTAAACAGGTAAACCTCCCGCGGAACCGGAACTATTAGTGTTCGATACATATTGCCCATTAGAATTGATCAGGTATGGAGTTCCAAAGTCTTGTGTGCTTGGTATAAATTGTTGGAAAGATCCATCGGTGCTATATGCAAGGATTTGTGAGTAATACCCAGTTCTAATTTGCCAAATTCCCTGCGTTTGAAAAACTGTCCATACCGTTAATCCAGACAAATCTCGATACCTGTATTTTCCATTTAATTGATCAACAACGATTTGTCCATCAGGAGCTCTCAGTATGATCGTAGATGATGTAGAGGGTTGTTGTTGGTAATGTCCACCACCTGACTGATAATGCCCACCACCAGATTGGTAATGTCCACCACCTGACTGGTAATGTCCACCACCTGACTGATAACCGCCACCACCTGACTGGTAATGCCCCCCACCGGATTGGTAACCGCCTCCACCGGATTGGTAACCGCCTCCACCTGACTGGTAATGTCCCCCACCTGATTGGTAATGTCCACCACCTGATTGATAACCGCCACCACCTGACTGGTAATGTCCACCACCTGACTGATAACCGCCACCACCTGACTGGTAATGCCCCCCACCGGATTGGTAACCGCCTCCACCTGACTGGTAACCGCCACCACCTGACTGGTAATGCCCCCCA
>NZKY01000042.1 GCA_002694035.1 Opitutia bacterium | reverse complement strand
TAGGGGCAGCCTTTCTTGAGACTGTGACAGCTGATTTTGCTGCCGAAGCTTTCTGGGCCCCAGTTTTTTTTAGAACTTGAGAGGTAGCTTTTCTTGTTGAGGCAGAAGCTTTAGTTTTAGCTGTTTTAGGGTTAGTCGTAGATTTTGTTCTAGGCATGAGAGTAACTTGAGTTTTGTTCGGAAAGAATAAGCAGGGGCGGATTTTTTCGGGAAGTACGCAATTTTTGCAATTTTAGATGTAGTTTTTTTGAAAGTCTATCGTCCTGCTTTTTATCGTTAAGAGCTTTAAGAATTTGCATTTCTTGATTTTTGATCGATCTTATAAATAAAGAAAGTAAGCATTCATTTGCATGTTGGACAAAGGAGTTTTCATCAAAAGAAGAAACTTCCTGAAAGATTTTTTGATGAAAAATATTTCTCTCGGTATCGTCCTCAAGAAAGTCTTCCATCCGTTTTTCGTCGATGGGACCATCTGCCTTAATCTCAGAAATAATTTTGGCCAATATTCTCCCTGCGGGCACATCGAGATTAAGCCATGTGGGATCGAAAATTTGTGCGAGCGGGCTTGCGACTCTCTTATCATGCAAAATGCAAAACAATAAATCATCCTCGGCAGTTGTCAAACGTGTAGAGTTATTTTTAGGAGAAATTTTATCAGCAACCAAACGAGGATATTGATATTTTGGTTTTTTGTTATTTTTGAACCTTGAGAATTCTTCGAAAACTGTCTTAGGAGAAATTTTCAATATTTTGCACAACTCATTTAAATATCCCTCCCTTGACACCAATGAATCAATTTCTGAAATAAAGCCAAATATTAAGTCACAAATACTTTGAATCTCTGTGGGTTGAGGATCTTTTTTACCTTTTAATTTAAATTGTACTGCATATTCCAAACAGGAAATGCCACTATCTATTATTTTTTTTAGTTCGTCAGGGCCGTCTTCGAGAATTATTTGATCCGGATCTTTTCCTTTCGGTAAGCAGCAAAATTGGGCATTTAGTCCAGTTTTAAGAAAGATTGGAATATATTGGAATGCTGCCTTTTGCCCGGCATCATCTCCATCAAGTAAGCAGGTGACACCTTTTGGGTCAGATTTTCTAAGCAGCATAGCTTGTGCTTCGCCAAAAGAAGTACCTTGAGGTGCAATTGCGGTTTTGAAGCCGCTGGTTGCACATCGAATGGCGTCTAACTGACCTTCAACTAAAAGGAAATCTTTTTCTTCGCTTATTTCTTTGTTGGCTGTATGAAGGTTGAATAAGAGATCCTTTTTTGAAAAAATTGGAGTTTCTGGAGTATTGATGTATTTGGGCGGCTTTCTTTCACCCCATGTTGGTGTATTTTTAAGAACTCGAGCTGTAAAACCACAAACACGACCAATCTTTTCGTGAATTGGAATGATTAATCTTCCTTGAAATCGAGTTACAAGCTTACCATTTTGTTTTTTTTCGTTAAAAAGCCCCGATTTTTCGAGAATTCTTCCTTCGATTTTTTTTTGATTAAAAACTCTCCTAAAGCGAATCGATCAATAGGGCTGTAACCAATGCCGAAGTCTTTTGAAACTTCTAAGGTGAAACTTCTGTCTTTAAGCCAATAATTCTTCGCGACTTTACTTTCGCTACAATCTTTGACGAATTGTTCTGCAAACCAATCACAAGCCAATTCGTTAACCTTATAAAGTTCAGATTTGATTGATTTTTGATAAGTCGGATTGAAATCACTTCTTTTATTTGAATAACGAATTGGAATGCCAAATCGATTCGCGAGAAATTCAATAGCTTCAGGAAAAGTTAAATTCTCAACTTTTTGCACAAATGTAAAAGCATCACCTTTCTCACCTGAACTAAAACAGTGAAAAAATCCTTTGATTGAATCAANNTAGAAAGAAGGCGTTTTTTCTTGATTGAAAGGGCTTAGACCGAGCCATTTTGCTCCACTTTTTTTAAGTTGAACATATGGGCTTATTAAATCGTATAAATCAATTCTGTCTTTTAGCTCATCAACGAAGTTTTCTGCAAACATGGGCATGATATCAGGTCGTATTTAGGGATTTCTAATTTTTATCAATTCCATTTCTGCTTGATAATACAAGTTNCTGTTTTCGGGNACAATACGAAGTAATTTTTGATATAAAATTCCNGCAGTTACCGGCATTCGTTCAACCAAATGATATCGACGGGCTAANTGCCAAAGTATTTCTCCCGATTGAGGAAAAAGTTCATGTGTATTTTCGAGTTCAATNAGATAGCGATCGGATGATAGGGTTTCNCGNGCAATGTTAAGATAATCCATACGGGTCTGNAGGTCATCAGGNTTGTGTCTTATTGCTTCAAGGATGGTCATTTCAGCTTCACGGATTTCGCCCAGTTGAAAATGAGCCTGCGAGGATAATCTCCANGCTTCAGAGTTNCCTCCATCCNNGTTTATTGCCTCTCGGGCATATAAAAGTGCATCATCATAATTTCGACTGAGGTAAGCTGACCAGCCTGTTTCGATAGCTGATGGTCTAATTTTATCTGTTGGAGAATTTGAAAAGACATCGGCCAGACTAGTATTTTCTTCTTCAGGTGTAGGTTTTGATAATTGGGTTTCTACAGGTGGGGGTGAAGAAAAAGTATCATTGGCTTGCGGTTGTGGGTTTAGCTTCGGACCAATAGCAACAACAGGCTCGTCACTTTCTTTTTTTTCCTCAAGTAAGACACGAATCAACTGACTGATATTTAAGTTTTGAGTAATAATTTTCCTTTCATTTAAATCATTCATTCTTCTACGAATAATAAAATTAAATAGATCATTGTTTTCAGNAAGTTTGGNTAATGCATCAGGATACTTTTTCTCAATTGCAAAAAGTAAAGATTCCGCAGAATCCATATCGTTATTTGCAATTTTTACTCTAAGCAGCCCAATTAAGGGTCTCTCTGTAGGGAATTCTTCTTTCTTGGCGGATTGTTTGAACCAATTCTCAGCTTGTACATAAATTCCTTTTTTTAAGTACAGATTTCCAGCTAAAAGGGAGTCCTCATCGGACATTTCTTCCCTAGCTTTTTCAAAAGCGTTGAGAGCCTCTCTTTCTTTACCATTTTGGTTGTAAATCTTAGCCAAGGAAATCCATGATTTCTTGTCTTCAGGATTAAATTCTAAATATTTCCCAAGATATTTTTCAGCTGAGTTGAAGTCATTTGCTAAAATATAGATCTCAGCACATTCTTTTAGTAACAGATCAGGAGCGCCAGCAGACATTGCTTGTTCTAATCGAAAAGCAGCAAGAGTAAATTGACCATTATCAACTAGGGCTCTGCTAAGTTGAATTAAAATTTTAGGGGTATTAGGAAAATNCTCATTGAATTTTCTNAGTATTACAATTGCTTCTTTTGGTTTTTTTTCTACTCGTTTTTGAATGGCTTCTGAAAGATCGGGCAACTCTTGTTTACTTGGAACCTCAGAATTATTAATAATTTGCTCCTGCTTTTCACTACAATTAAAAAGCATTATTAAGGTCGTACCTGTCGCAACCATTTGTAAGCATCTTTTAATAACTAGCATGAACTATTTCTTTCAAAGGATAATCAAACGTCAAGCAAGGGTCTATTTTTTTCTTTTCTTATTACTTGTTTTTTTAAGTGAAAGTTCTCAGCAGTGTAATCTATTTGGGAATTCTATTTATAATTCTCAAATAAGATTAGATTCCAATCGTTCAGTTGATGTCTACAGAACTAAGAATGCCGGAAATGATTACAAGTCTTCTATCAGCAAATTAGTGGCTGCGGCAGAATCTAAAGGTAGCATTCGTCTCGATCCTAAAATAATTAAGAAAATTTGTTTGAAGATTGAGAGTAAACTTGCTCCAGGTCTCTGTATATCGANAAGATTCATTGATGGAATTCTTGATTTTCTTATCGGGCGAGGGTATGGGCGAGATTCGGTATATTTAGTAGATCGTGATTTTTCAGGTTTTATGAGCATTGGTTTAGTCTCAAGAAATTCAAATATGAAATTATACCGTGGGTTTCGCATAATTTCGTCCATGGATTCAAATTATTTTTCATCTTCTTGGTTCCATGATAGTTCAATGCCTCCGGTATTACATGATCGTATAAAACTTTTTAATAACTTTCCTGAAAATTTATCAAAGCGTTTAGAGGAAGAAAGAAAAAGCTATTTGCCCAGTATCTTGTTTTTAAATGATTATTTTTGGTTAAACATAGCCGTCCTGAAAGATCATGTTAATCTTGGCGTTGACGCAGCCTCTGCAAATGTCACCACGGGTGCAATTTCGAACCATAAAAGATTTTTGAAAAATCAAACTTTAGCAACAGCAGCCGTTACAGAGATATTGGCAATTCCTGAATTTTGGGCAAAACGTA
Organism: Opitutia bacterium; assembly: GCA_002694035.1. GTDB lineage: Bacteria > Verrucomicrobiota > Verrucomicrobiia > Opitutales > Seribacteraceae > Seribacter. Next base: position 6,726 of record NZKY01000042.1, on the reverse strand, counting down.
CTTATTCGATTATTGATTTAAGTAAGTATCAGTATGCAAATGGTGGACAGTTTGATGCTTCATTCTTAGGAAGCGAAGATACTATTTTGCTAAGTGATAACCCTGTATCACTAGATTTTTATGGTTTAAAAGTTCTGAGTAGAGCTCGTGGCAAATCCGGTTTTTCGCAAAGAGACCCCAATAAGCTCCTTCTATTTAAATATGCAAAAGAATTGGGATTAGGTGACTCACTTAAAGCCAAAATTTTTGATATCAAATAATCTCACAAATATATGAAACTATTACTTTCAACATACTTTTTTTTGATTTTTTCATTGTCCTTAATTTCTTTTGGTAATGACTGGAAAAATTGGTTGGGTCCAAATTACGATGGTTCCTTTGAAAATTTTGAAATTCATTTACCCAAAACTGGTAAAAATTATTCTTTTGTATGGAGTTTAAATGTGGGCGAAGGCTGGTCATCTCCCATTATTTACGAAAACTTTCTCTATTTTCATGATCGAATTGGAACAAAAGAAAGAATTGTCTGTATTGACAAAATTACAGGTAAGGAAAAATGGAATTTTTTTTATGAATCAAATTATCGAGATGATTTTGGTATGCATAATGGACCCAGATCAACCCCTGCGATAGCTGATAATACTTTAGTTTCGCATGGGCCTCAAGGCTTAGTCCACGCTTTGTCTGTTGAAACCGGCCGCTTACTTTGGAAGTTTGATTTAAAAAACCGTTTTAACTCTTCAAAAGGTTTTTTTGGAAGATGTTCATCACCTCTAATAACAAATGGAAGTGTTATTTTTGATGTGGGTGGTTCTAATGTTGGACTAATCTCTTTATGCATAAAAAGTGGGAAGGTTTTGTGGACCAGTCAAAAATACGGAAACGATTATTCTTCTTGCGTTCCCCTGAGAGTTGAAAATCAGCGGCTTTGCATTGCATTTGTTCGAGAGGGTCTGCTTGCATTAGATGAAAGAAATGGAGAAAAGCATTTTTTTGCTCCTTTTCGTTCGCCAATTGATGCATCAGTAAATGCCGTAAGTCCACTTGTTCACAAAAACTTTATTTTTGTTTCATCTTGTTATGATGTAGGAGCTGGAGTTTGGCGTTTTGATGAAAATCAAAAGCAATCAACAATAACTTTTTCTGAAGTTTGGCGATCAAAAGGAAAGCTAGACTGCCATTATTCTACTCCAGTTGCCAGAGACGGATTTGTCTATGGCTTTCATGGTCGACAGGAACGAAAACCAGTTCTTAGGTGTATTAATTTAACAAATGCTGAGTTGATTTGGGAGGCTGACCCTTTTGGTGTTGGTCACTTAGTTTGCATTAAGGACAAAATATTAGTCTTGAGTGAAAGAGGTGAGTTACTAATCTTTAAAGCGTCACCGGATAAATCCACTTTATTACATCGTCAACAAATTCTCGGTTTTGATACTAGGGCACATTTTGCATTTTCTAATGGATGTATTTATGCCCGAGATAAGCGTAGATTAGTATGTTTTGATCTTAAAAAATGGGATTAAGAAAAGTAAATTTATAAATCGACTTCGAATGTTTTCGTTAAATCGAGTGCGTCGTTCATTTCTTTTTGTAGTTCAAAAAGTCGTGGCAGCATTTGTTTGATTTTTCTTTTGCCCATTTGAGTTAATGCTAAATCCTTGGTCTCATAGGGGTCATTTTTAAGGTCAAAAAGACGAATAATGGGTACATTAGGGTATGTAATCATTTTGAAATTTTCTACTGTAATTGATCTTTGTAATTGAAGGTAAGCACCATAGATTTCTTTATATGGAGGTATTTTTGTTTTTCCTCGTGCTAGGGGAAGAATGTTATTAAAGCGAACATGTCTGGGCTTTTTTACACCAGCGAGCGCTAAGGTTGATGGCATCACATCCTGAAGATAAATTGGTAAACTGATAATTTCACCTTTTGGAATATCAGGTCCAGATACAATAAATGGTACTTTTGTGCTATGTTCATAAAGATTTTGTTTACCCATAAGCCCATGCTGCCCAACTCCTAATCCATGATCGGCGGAGAAAAAAATGTAAGTGTTATCTGAGAAGTCAGACTGATCAAGAGCGTCTAGGATTCTTCCAATTTGTTGATCCATGTGAGTTATGATTGCATAATATTCCTGTCTATTGACTTTTATAGAATGTTCGGTCCGTGGCATAGGAGCTAGTTTTTCATCTCTTAAACTATGCGGACATCCAATCTTTTCTTTGTATGGATACATCGGGAGAAAATTTTTAGGTATTTTAATTCTTTTTAATGGGTATTTATCTATGAAATGTTTAGGAGCTTGCCTAGGATCATGAGGAGCATTAAAGCCAATGTAGGCAAAAAAAGGTTTTTTTCCCTTGTGATTTTCAGCTTCGCTCAAAAAGAAAAGTGCATCATCAGCTGTTACCTCTGACCAATGGGTTCCACCTTTCCAAAATCCACCGAATTTTGTATCATAAGGACTCCATGGATCTTTTTTACCGGGAAGGGGTCTGTTATATCCTTCAGGGGTTTGGTTAGGCATTCCACCGCGAACATTACGAACCATATCAAAACATTTTTCTGCATTTGCTCTAACATGCCATTTGCCGGTCATGTAAGTTTTGTAACCAGCTTTTTTCAAATATTCTGACCACCACCTTCCTGCATTTCTCTCTTTTTCGGCATTTTTCGATGCCTCTTCCGCCTCCCAAATGAATCTACCAGTATTGAGCATGTGTCTGCTCGCAACGCAGACTGCACCACTCCAAGAGCCCATGTTGTATGCACGAGAAAAACTTGTACCTGAATCCATTAGGCGATCCAAATTAGGCGTTTCAATATCAGTTAATCCTAGTTTGCCAACAGTCTCATAGCATTGGTCATCAGCAAAAATAAATAGAATGTTGGGTTTATCTATTTTTCCATATGCATGGGTGAAAAAACTTAATGCAATAAGTATAAAAAAGCTTTTCGATAATTTCATGATACGATTATTTCCAAATAAAAATATTCCACGAGGAAAGATTAAGACTGTCTGAATTTAAATTCTTCGAGGAGAAGAATTATTTTCTGCAGTCGTTCATGACTCGAAGCCATATTTCTCGTAAGTCGTGGAGTCTTTGATTTGTTTCTCTAAAATATTTTGCTTTTACCTTTCCAGATTTATGATCGAAAAGGCGATTTAATCTTAATGACTCATTGAGGGCTGCATGTGCTTTTTTGAAATGACAAACTGCAAGTAGATAATCTCCTAAATCCAAACAGTTTGCGGCCAATAATGAATGTTTTTCCCCATCAGCAAGACTAGAGCAATAACTCCAAGCTAAACTTGCTTCAGTTTGGATCGGATTATTCTTCATGTAATGCTCCCAAGAGTATTTCAGGTAGGCATAAAGACCAATTGAAGAAATATAAATTGGGTGTCGATGAATTGTATAAGGTTCCATCTTGCTAAGCTCTTCTAATTCAATTGCCCGTATTTGCTTGATTTGATCTTCATCCAGGTCTTCATCCAAAGAAGACCAATCTTCTCTGTGCCATCCCATGGCTGCAGCAGCAGCATCTAACCGATCATTATCTTCACTTACCTTATTGTATGCAGAAATAAACCTAGACACCTCCTTGTCTGCATTTCTAAGAAATTTTTGCCAGTCAGCTTCATTCCATGCAATTTCTCCGTTATCTTCCCAATCTCCATCGCTGTGGTTTTCAAATTCGTACTGGCTCATATATGAAAATTATAGATGATTTAAAACTCTACTCTTTCATCATACTTTTCAATAGGTCAAATAGTTTTTTATTTTTTTACCCTCTTTTTAAATATTGACTTTAAAAAGTCTTATCAACCGTAGGTAAAGAAAGATAATTGATACAGTTTTATAAAATTATTTTAACACTTTAATGAAGTAATTTAAAAAAGTTTAGCTCTTGCAGTTTGCTAGACTGATTAATGCCATAGCGGTGCCATATTGTTTATGATAATTATAAAAAGGAAAATCCCACCAAGAACCGTCTTTTTCTTGAAGAGGAATAAGAATCTCAGAAAGCTTTTCCTTAAATTCAGGTTGTTCGTTTTCGGGTAGTTTTTTAATACAAAGGGAAGCATACAAATGGCCGTAGTAAAAAAAATAGCCGGCAACGGCGAACCATGATTCATGAGGAACTGGTCTTTTGCGAGCAACATCCAGCCAGCCATTTCTTTTTATCAATCGGTCGAGGCATGCTTTGTGAACATCAACCGTTATTGAGGAGTCTCCCCATAACTGAAGTGCTAAATTACAAGCATTTGATCGCCCCAAACTACCTGCTGGTCGATTGATTCCTCTTCTAGGTCTGTACTTTAAATATTCTCCGTATAAATAACTATTGTCGGCTAATCTTTGTCTCTGAATGGCCTTTATTGCCCTGTCAACAATATCTTTAGGAGCTTCAATCCCAATATTATGAGCTTCTCTGATTGCAATGAGAACTGTGGCATTAACAAAAGATATAGACGACCCGGAGGGTTGTTTTGTTTGAACATTAAAATCATAATAACCCCAACCACCATCGACAGATTCATATTTTTGAAGCATAAAAATCTGTTGACGAATTGTAGATTTGATTTTTTCTTCCAACCCCGAACCGTGCTTAGATTGGTAAAGCTTTACTAGTGCATGAATTCCGAATGCATGGGACCAAATGTTGTAGATGGCCATAGGGCTTGCTCTTCTAAGTGAAGTAAGATTATTCAATAAATAGTCTTTAGCTAAGGATATTGAAGAGTCGTAATTAGGATCAAGTTCCTTATTTTCAATCAATCCATGTAAGGCAAGTGAAGTTACTGCCAACCGAAAAGCTCGATGAGAACCGGGCGCAGGGGCGAAGATATTTAAGCCCTTAGTTTGATTTGGAGAACCCCAAGACCCATCTTTATTTTGGTCTTTTAATAAATATGCTGAACCTTTCTCGATTGCATCAAAGATTTCATGTTTATCTAAATTTTTAAGACTTTGTGAAGCCTCTAAAATAGAAAATGAAAAAATCAAGATCAGTATTAATTTAATCATCAAATATTAAACTGATTAAAATTCGGAAATGAAATTAAGAAGGTCAATGTGAAGGCTTATTTTTTAAAACTTTGGTTTTATGTGTAAGACCACTAATTATTTCTACATTTGATTCTGATATTTTTCCTTTCTCAATGACTTTCTTAATTGGTTTATTTTTTTTAGAAAGGAGATAAACATAATCGACTTCTGGTTTATTTTTATCCTGAAATACTGAACTAATCGGTAGAGTTAATGCTTTTTCTTTTTCATAACTTACAACTTTAAGGACACAAGAAGTTCCAGGTAGAGGTGGAGGAATTTCTTTGGGTATTTCAATATTGGCGGTGAGGGAATAATTGCTAGGAGTTATTGGCAAATTTTCAGAGATTTTAAATTTTGCAGGAAATTTAATATTTGGATGAGCCGCGGACTCAATAACTCCTTTGTTTAGCTTTGAAATTTCAAAGAGTTTTTTTTCAGGGATGACTACTTTTGCCTGAATTTTATTTAGGGGACAGATTGTAAGAAATTCTTCATATGGTTTGAGAATTCCACCTTTTTTCAATTTTGGCTCAAAAAGCTTTTTTCCAGACCATTTACCAAAGTCGAAAGTGCCAACGAAAATAGTTCCTTGAATGGGGGAAGGTGCCTTTAATTTGTTTAAGTCGTTCTCAAGCCTAGAGATTTTTAGCTGTAGAAGTTTTTTCTCTTCTTCAATTTTCTTAATTTCCAATTTCCTTATTTTAATTTCCTGAGGTTTAACTGCTTTATCGGTATTCAAAGCAATCCTTCTCAAATTAAAAGAATCTTTTCTGTCCAACTCTGATTTTGGTATCTGAATTTTTAGGTTTTTCTCATTCCGAATTTTAGCACCTTCTAACGCAAATTTTAAACGATTCACTTCATTCTGAGCTCTAGTAATTATAATTTCTTCGGTTTCTTCAGTTAAGTCATCTTCTTCATACATTTTTTTTAATTGGTTAAGTTCTTCGAGACTATAACTTAAGCTTTCTTCATATCTTTTTAGTTCCTGTGCAGCAGATTTTTTTTCATACGGAAGGTCTTTTGATTTAAAGTAATCAAAAACAGCAGCATTGTATTTCGAAGCTCGTTCAATCTTACTGAGCTCGATATTATTAATTTCCTCATCTTTTTTTAGTTGAATTGATAAGATATTAAGATTGAGCGATTTAATGGAGAGTTCATATTTCAGATCTCCAATTTTATTTCGGATTCTTTCCAGATCAAAAGCGATAACTTGATCTCCTTTTCCAACGGTTTTTCCATGAACCGGTGATCGAACAACTTTGATTTCGTTCCAATCTTCAGTTTCTACACTAAAAGGTACTGCTTCTGGGTCTTCAAAAAAACCATTTAAGGAATGAGATATTAAAATATCTTTCACTTGAGGAGTAATTGTTTCAAAACTAGCTTCTTTAACTTTTTGCTTATTTTCTAAAGAATTATTTGCATCAACTATTTTTTCTTGTTTTGAAAAAACCGTGTTGGTTAAGAAAAGCAAAATAGGCAAGGGGAGTATTAAAATAAAACGAACTCTTTTCATTTGCTGAATGAAATCAAATCTCAAATATTGTTCAAATGTAAACTTGATAATTTTTAAATTACTAGAGTTTTCCTAAATTTTAAAAAAAAAGTGACCCATGGGTCACTTTTTTTTTAAAATTTAGGAAAACTCTAGTAATTTAAA
>NZKY01000041.1 GCA_002694035.1 Opitutia bacterium | reverse complement strand
TTTTCTGGATGCAAGAGTGTACGCCAGAATTTAGATAAGCAGTATGTTCGGGTTGAAAAGATATATTCGGAAACTTACAACAAGTCAGAAAATAAAAAGGTTAAGGAACTAGGTTGGGTAGAAGCGAAAGAGATTATGATGAAAAATAATCTCGAACTTCAACAGGCAAAGGATTCTTTAGAGCGGGCAAAAGAGAGTAGAGCACAAATTTATTGGGATCTTGTTCCTACTTTGAGATTATCTGCAAGTTTATCAAAGGCATTATCCGAGGTCGGCTCGGTTGATTCCGAGGATATTCGATTTAATGTTTTTTCGACGATTAATTTCCCGGGTTTGATTAATTTATACTCAAGAAAATACACGGCATTACTTACAGAAATTAAGGCTGGATGGGATCTGAAGCTTAAAAAAAGACAGCTTATCATTCGATTACGGGAACTTTTTCTTGAATATTCAGATTTTGAAACGCGAAAAGAGAATGTTGAAAAGACTCAACTTTGGAGTGCAAATGAAAATAAAAAACCGGCTGAGTTATTAGCAAGTACACCTGAAGAAATACTCATTGAACAACAAGCTTTTAATCTGCGGATTTCTGAAAATCAGTTATCTCAAACGATTTCAAAAATTTTGGGAAATTTTGAATATGATTGGAAATTATTGGCAGATGGAATCCCTGAACTTACTTATGTTGATAATCCATTAGATTTAAATCGAACAGACAAACTTGGTGTTCTTCTTAGGCAGAAGCAGGCTGCTGATTTAGAAGCATTGCGCTTAACTGAATTTTCCACAAAGTTAAGATACTTCCCTGATCTCAATCTGGGAGTGAGTAGTCCCCCTCTTTATAGGGTGGGCAATGGAATGGAGACTGGTTTCTCGGCAGACGATCTTGTTTTTCAGGCAAGTAGTGGCTTTTCGATTGATACGAGTTTACGGGTTACCCGACAGCTGAAAAACGTCAGAAGGCAGATTGAATTTCAGAACCGATTTATGCGTGAACAAATTCGTGAACAAATTCAGAGGGCATTTTTAGCGCAGGAAGAGTTGATACTTGTTCAAAGGGAATTGGAATTGGCAAAGTTAAGACTGGAAACTTTGGACTCTCAACCTAGAAGTACAGAATTGGATGAAATTCGGATCTATTTGGAAAAAAGATTTGTCCTAATTGGTCGGGTTTCCAGTTTGCAGTTAAAAAAAGCAAGACTTGAGGGTGGCTTTTGGCTTCTTGATGAGGAAGGCTGGATGGAAGAAAAAGAAATTGAAAATGAAAATTAGTCTCAAATTTGTAAGGTCAAATAATTTAATATTTAGAATTTTATCGGTATTTTTATCTTTAAAAATCTGCTTTTCATTCTTAACAGCACAGCCCACAAAAAAACCTGTTCCAGTTATGAATCCATCTGGATTTAAGCAGAGTGACCGATTACTCTTGGGGAAGGTCTCACTTAAGGTAACTCCTTTGCGCGAATATAAAATGAAAGCGGGTTCGACTGGACTCTTTGAATTATTTGTTCCTTATGAATCGGGAAAATTTAAACTTGGGGATAGGTTGGGAGGAATTGATACAGCCAAATTAGAGATTGATCAGGAGTTGATGCGGATGAGTGAATCTTTACTCAAGGAAAAAGATATCCCACAGTGGCATTTACAAAGGCGGTCTCAGATTGAACAGTTTAAAAATCAATTATCCAAGATTGAAGGCGAGCGTTCCTTAGCTGAGCAGATGCTGGAAAATCCTGAAAAATACAGGGAGCTTTTTCAGTCGTCCAAAAAGGATGATGTTAATCAGACTTTAGAATTAAAAGCTTATCTAGAGACTTTATCAAACCATGAAAATCAGATCAAGGAGATGCTTTCCTATGTTGAGTCAGTGAGAAAAGAAGAATTGGAACTTGGGGAAATTAAGAAGAAATTTGAACTTAGAAAAATGCAGTTTGAAATGAGGATGCAGGAAGCCTATTTAACTGTACCTTTTGATGGTGAGATTGAATTTCTTTTTCCTTATGTAGAAGGGGAAAAAAATTACATTCAGGCGGGGATGGATGTTGCATTGGTAAGGGATCTAAGAGAATTGCACGGCCAAGTTCCAATTGTGGATCCAGATTGGAGATTGTATAATAAACAAAAATTAGAATTAGAGGTAAAATCTACGAAGGGGAATATTACTGCTAGATATTTAAAAAGTTTAAGTAAGGAAATTTCTGGCGGAGAAGAATTAATTTATTCCTTTAAATTTGATCAGCAGGATAATTTAGCTTTAAGAAACCAATTGGGTGGTCGGACAGATGGTATGTTATATTTAAAACTTTCAAGATCTGCCCACATGGTCCCGAAATTTCTTTTGGTATCTTTAGGTCCCGATATTTTTCGAAAAGAAAGTTGGAGGGGGCTCGTGGCTCAAGTGTGTCCTGAGTATGATCTTTTGGATGTTGGGCTTTATTCGGTGGCAATTGCCAAAAAAACGACTTTAGAGCAAGGTGACGAGTAGGGTCCGATATGGAGATTATTGAATGTTCAGATTTGTCTTTTAGGTACGGAAAGGAATTTGTCTTTGATTCCTTTTCTCATTCCTTTTCATCAGGTATTTCATTAGTCAAGGGTTATTCCGGTTGTGGGAAATCAACCCTTTTAAAATTAATTGCCGGCTATTTACATCAACAAAAAGGGTGTATCAAGGTACCCGCTCCATGGCATAAACCAAGTAAGAAGTTTCAGCGTGAAGGGCTGGGCTTTGTATTCCAACAATTAAATTTGCTTCCTTTAGCTAATCTAGTTGGGAATCTGAACCTAGTAGCGAGTTTGGCAGGGATATCAAGGAGGCAAACTAAAGAACGAAGTGATTTACTTTTTGAAAAGCTTGGCTTGACCGAGTTAAGAAAAAAGAAACCAGGTTCTCTCTCAGGTGGTCAACAACAAAGGGCGGCGATTGCACGTGCTCTTGTTAAAAAGCCAAAGGTCTTACTTTTGGATGAACCCACATCAGGTTTGGATGATGACAATACAAAAGTAATTAAACAACTTTTGGAAACATCTCTGCCTAAAAATTGCATTTGTATTCTTTCCAGTCACGATCATCGCTTAGAGGAAATTGCTGATGAGATCATTGATTTTAATCTTCGTTTACCTGTCGAAAGACATCTTAAAGAGGTGGTTTGAAACTCCGGGAGCTGTACTTGCCCGGATTTTAATAGCTATTTCTTTATGCCTGCTCTTTTTATTCATGCAGGCAAGTTTTGTCCTGACAGAAAAGGCGGTGGAAAAAAAAATCGAAAGTTTTGGTTTAAATACAATGATTTTGCGATCCAGCGGGCAGAGCAAAACGGAAGTTCGTCCATCGCTTGATCAATTATTATCGTCTTTGACTAAATTGGGAACATATTTTCCATTCTCATCTCTTTATTTAAACGCTGAGTTGTCAGGCGGTAAACGGGCAAAGGTTTTAATTTACAATGATCATTCCATAAGCGGACTTAATTCATTAATGGGATTGGACCAAATGAGTGAACCCGTTTTTCTGGCTGCATATGGATATCCTGAAGCAATGATGGAACGGGTTAAAGTATTGAACTTTTTCTTCGATGCGGAAGTAGTCAAGCCCCCGAGTGTCCTTCGTTACATAAGTATGAATGACCCCGTCCTTTTTATTCCACAATCTATGGCAAAGTCTTTTGAAAGTTTTTCTATTCAGGAATCTGTTTTATTTTTATCAGATGATTCAGTTGATTTGGAAAAAATAATAGAGACGACCGAAGCTTTACTGAAAAAAGAAGGTTTTGACCGATACGAGATTTCTAGCCCAATCAAATGGGTTGGTGAATTAGATGGTATAAAAGATATTCGAATGAAGGCTCAGGCAATTGGTGGTGGTTTTGTTGGTCTTTTAATAGTTCTAATTTTTGGTTCGATTGCAGTTTTTGAGTATCGGCAGAATATTTTTGCCACGGCTCTGTTTAAAAGTTTTGGGCTTCATTCCAACCACTTGATAATACGCTATCTTTTGGAAGGTTTGATTCTTCTTATGGTTTCATTTTTTTGCGCATGTCAACTGGCTCAATTATTTCACTCATTGGTTTTTAAAAAAGCGGGCTTTGATTCAAGTCTATTGAAACTTGATTCATACAATCCCTATTTTTTCTCGGAGAATTCTTACTTACTCTCTGTTTTAGGAATTGCAACTGTGGTTGCAATTTTGCCCATTTGTATAGCACTGAGAAAATCTGTTGGTAAGGTTTTGGGTTAGCTGAAATTAAGCTCCGTAAGTTTTAAGATGTCCGACTTAAGATGTTGCCGTTTTTCCTAAGGTCGATTTTATAATCCCCTTATGTTTTTAATCAAAGAAGTCACTTTGGCATATGGTGCCAAAGTACTATTTAATGAAATTTCTGAAACAATTGGACCGAGGGACCGAATCGCTTTGGTAGGTTCGAATGGTTCAGGTAAGACTACCCTGTTGCGTTTATTAATGGGGGAAGAAAACCCGGATTCAGGCACAATTGAAAAGCCAGATTATGCAACCGTTGGGTATCTTCCACAGGATGGAATCTCGGCAAAAGATGGATCATTAAGAGATGAAGCGAGCAAGGCTTTTGCTGATGCCAAGGAATTGGAAGAAAAACTGAATGAGGCAGAGGAAGAATTGGGTGAAATGGAGCCAGATACTGAGGGGTTCTATGATTTGATTGATTTGATGGGTGCGTGGGAAGAGCAATTAGCTGCATATGAACCAGAGAAAATGAATGCCCGGATTGACCGAGTTTTTTCTGGGATGGGGTTTTCAAAAGAAGATATGGAGCGGCCAGTCGAAGAATTCTCAGGTGGTTGGCAAATGAGAATTGCTTTGGGAAAGCTTCTTTTACAGGGACCCTCTCTTCTTATTTTGGACGAACCTACTAATCATCTGGATGTCGTTGCACAAAATTGGCTAGAACATTATCTAAAGAAATATCAAGGAGCTATACTAGTTATCTCACATGACCGGGCATTTCTTGAAAATGTGACAGATAGGACCATGGAATTAAAGATGGGTAATTTGATAAATTACAAGGGAAACTATTCTTTTTACATCAAGGAGAGTGCAGCTCGAAAAGAGAGACAGAGAAAGGCTTATGTCAGTCAGAAAAAGGAAATTGAAAAAGAAAAAGAATTTATAAATCGATTTCGTTCGAATATTAAAAAGGCAGCCATGGTACAAAGCCGTATAAAGGCTTTGGAAAAAATGGAGGTTATCAAGCCGGAACCGGAAGAGAAAAAAATTTACTTCCGTTTCCCGCCCTCTCCCCCTGCGAGCCATAAGGTAGTGGAGGTAGAAAATTTGCGAAAAGCCTACGATGAACTTGAAGTATTCACTGGCTTGGATTTACGCATTGAAAAAGGGGACCGGATTGCGGTTGTGGGAGTCAATGGTGCGGGTAAATCGACTTTGGCTAGAATACTGGCAGGTGTTGAGCCTTTTCAGGAAGGAAAGCGCGAAACTGGGGTGAATACGGTTATTGGATATTTTGCTCAGCATCAGGCGGAGGAGTTGAACCCCGATAATGAAGTTCTTGCTGAAGTGGAACAGGAATTACATGATAATCCGGACGCTAATCCAAGAGGTGCCTTGGGAGCTCTTTTGTTCAGTGGGAATGATGTTTTTAAAAAAACAAGCGTTCTCTCAGGCGGAGAAAGAAACCGGGTTGCTCTCGCGAAATTATTAATGAAACCATGTAACTTTCTGATTATGGATGAACCCACCAATCATCTGGACATACGAAGTAAAGAGGTGTTGCAGGAGGCCCTAAATCTGTTCGATGGTACTGCTTTGATTGTTAGTCATGACCGCGCATTCATGGATGGTGTAGTAAATAAGGTACTTGAAGTCTCTCCTAATAAGACCCGGATACTTACCTGTAATGTAACTGAATACATGGAACGTTTAAAAACCGAAGAAGTTTGATTTCTTAAGGTATGAAGCGTTAGGATTAAGGTGATATAATTTATGGCTAAACTGTATTTCCATTATTCTTCAATGAATGCAGGTAAATCTACTGCATTACTGCAGGCTAATCATAATTATATTGAGAGAGGAATGAAAGCTCTTCTTCTTACAGCAAAATTGGATAATAGGGTAGGAGAGGGCATAATAAGTTCGCGAATTGGAATTAAAAAAGATGCTCGTGCCTTTGATGAAGAGGATAATCTTTTCGATATTATAAGATTGGAAAATGTTGAGAGTGAGTTGAGTTGTATTTTTGTGGATGAGGCCCAGTTTTTAAAGAGGGAGCAAGTTAAGCAATTAACAAGTATTGTGGACGATTTGAACATTCCTGTTTTAAGCTATGGAATAAGGACTGATTTTCAGGGAGAAGTTTTTGAAGGAAGCCGATATTTAATGGCTTGGGCGGATGAAATAAAAGAAATTAAAACAATTTGTCATTGTGGTAAAAAAGCCACTATGAATGCTCGAGTTTCTTCGGGTGGAAAAATGGAAACAGAGGGAAATCAGATCGAAATTGGTGGGAATGAACGTTATGTATCTCTATGCAGAAATTGTTTTTCAAAAAGAAAAACAGGAATATTTATAGAAACTTAGTGCTTAAGTAGAAGTTTTACCACCAAAAGACCTCCGATTAGTAAAATGCCAAAAACTAAAGCGAGCATGTTAAAGTGTTTGTCAATTTTCTCTTTCATAGGTTCCCCGAATTTTGCAATGAGGATAGCTACAAGAAAGAACCTTGCGGATCGACTAACTCCGGATGCAATTGTGAAGGGTAAAAGAGCCATTCCTAAAACTCCACTGGCAATGGTGAAAATTTTGTAGGGTATAGGAGAAAACCCAGCTAAGAAAACTAGGGGCCAACCCCATTCTTCATACCAAACTGCAATTTTAGAAAATTTTTCTTCAGTGAATCCAGGAACAAATTGATAGAAATATTCCTGTAATCCATCCCAAGCAAAGTATCCAATACCATACCCTGCAAGACCACCCATGACAGATGCGATTGAACAAATTGTGGCGAAAAATATAGCCTTACGTACTGCTCCCAAGCAAAGTGGAATGAGAAGAATATCAGGTGGAATTGGAAAGAAACTCGCTTCTGTAAATGAAATGATGCCAAGCCAAATACTGGCAGTTTTTTTCTTGGCAAGACTAAGAGTCCAGTCATAGGTTTTTCGAATCGGATTCTTCACGAGAGGAATTATTTGTAAACGCTTGGCTTAAGAGTGCCGACATAAGGCAATTGTCGGAATTTGCCGGCATAATCAAGCCCGTATCCAACAACAAATTCATTTGGTATTGAGAAGCCAGACCAATTGGCAGAAAATCCATTTTCCCTTCGATCGGGTTTATCAAGAAAAACACATGTGTGAACTGAAGCCGGATTTTCAGAGAGAACTTCTTGGGTTACACTCTGAAGGGTGTTACCAGTATCTAGGATGTCATCAACAATTAAGACATGCTTTCCTGTAACCTCCGTTTTCAATGAGCTTAAGATTCTCGGTGCCGTTTCTGGATTGGTTGAATTCCCATAACTCGATACTCTAAGGCAATCAAGTCTTAGGGGGATATTCATATTTCTGATTAAATCTGCGGTAAAGATAATGGCTCCGTCCAGCAGGGTGATAATTATGATTTCTTTACCTTCAAAGTATAAATCAATATCTTGCCCGAGTTCTTGAACTCGTTTTTGGATTGTTTCTTTATCGAGAAGAACTTGTTCTATATTATCTTTCAAAAAATTTGATTGAGGAGTTTATTAATACTGGATTGGGCGGAGTTTGCATACCCACCACCAAAGAGGTTAAAGTGATTAAGTTCATGATATAAATTATAAAGTGTTTTACGTTGTGAGAACCCTTCGTCAAGTGGATAGACTGTTTGATACCCCTGATAAAAAGCATGTGAAAAACCACCAAACATATAGGTAAATGCCAGATCAGTTTCTCGATCTCCGTAATAAGTTGCCGGATCAAAAATAAAAGGTGAGCCATCTTTGGTGAAACTTTTATTCCCTCCCCAAAGATCACCGTGGAGTAAACTGGGATTTGGTGTGTAATTCTCAAAAAAAAATTCAAGATTTTCCATGAGTTTTTTTGCTCCACTAAATTTTTTTCCTTTTTGCTTGGCCAAACTGATTTGATGACCAAGTCTTGATTCACGGTAAAATGTAATCCAATCATCAGATCGAGGGTTTGGCTGAGGGGTGGCACCAATACAATTATCTTTAGTCCATCCAAAAAATGGTTTTTTCACTAAATGCATAGCAGCAAGTTGTTCACCCATTTTTCTCTGCCCGTCTGTATCATTTGATGAACCCTCCTCAATAAATTCAAGGACAAGAAATGAGGTGCACGGGCTTTTATCCCAATGAATTGGTTTAGGAACAATAATTGTTTGTGACTCATTAATTTCTTTCAAGGCAAGTGCTTCAGTTTCAAAAAACGGGAAAAAAGATTTTTCGTTTTGTTTGACAAAGAAAGTTTTGGAAATGTCTGTTCTTACTCGAAAGCATTGATTAATACATCCTCCTGAAACAGAAGAACAATCGATTACCTCAAATTTTAGTCCTGTAAATGACTGTATTGAGCTAAATATGAAATTGGAATCTTCCAAGAGAGATTAGGAGTCGGAAACCTTTTTTTCCTTAAGATCTTTCAATAAATTGAAGCAACCCTCCTCAAGGATATTCAGAACATTTTCAAATCCAGATGTGCCACCGTAGTAAGGATCAGGAACTTCTTCAATATCTGGTCTGACAAAATCACAGAATGGTATAATTTTGGAATTGAGAGAGGGTGATGGAGAAAGTTTTGAAAGCTCAGAATAGTTGAAGTGATCCATCGTAATGAGGAGATCTGCATCATGAAAGTCCTGATCTGTTACCTTGCGTGCAGTCCCCCCAATTGGTAAATTTCTCAATTTGGCTGCTTTTTGCATTCTTGGATCAGGTGGATTGCCCTGGTGTTGTCCGATTGTACCAGCTGAACCACATGAGATTTCACTTTCTAAAGATTCCTCTTTAAGAAGCTTTTTAAAGGTAGCCTCTGCTGCAGGTGAACGACAGATATTTCCCCAACATACAAACAAAATGTGCATAATATGCATCTATTCCAAAATTCTATGTGAATTCAAGCAAGAATGAACTAGTTAGCTGAAACTTGACTTTTTGCATAAAATTTGGGTATAAAATAGCGAGTGAGTAAGTCTATAACTATATTAGGGTGCGGTTATCTTGGGTCTGCACTTGCCGATGTTTGCCTCGAAAAAGGATGGCAAGTTTCTGCTTTAACCCGAAATCCAAATACTTCATCACAGCTTGAAGCACGAGGCCTTCATAAGGTGGTACAGGCTAACTTACAGGATGATAATTGGCATGTCGAATTGGATTCAGTTCAGGACTTTGTTGTAAATTGTGTGGGTGCTTCTTCCCCTGATGCTGATGGATACATTCAATCCTATGTCGACGGTCAAGACTCCGTTGTCAAATGGCTTGCTAACGGTAAGGTTAACAGTCTGGTATTTACTAGTAGTTGTTCTGTTTATCCTCAGACGGGTAAAAGATTGGTTGACGAAACTGCATCATGTAACGGAGTTTCTGAAAAAGGTGGTTTATTGCTTGCTGCTGAACAAAAATGTTTTCCTCCACCTCAAACAGTTCGCCGAAGCTTCATTTTGAGACTTGCTGGATTGTATGGACCAGGTAGACATTTGCTTTTAAACAAAATTAAAAGTTCCGAACAATTTGATGGTAATGCTGACCGCGTTCTTAATCTTATTCACAGAGACGATGCGGTTAATGCCGTATTATCCTGTTTAGAAGCTGACGATTCAAATATTGGAAGAATTTATAATGTTTCTGATGGTAGTCATGCCTCCCGTGGACAAATTGCTAATTGGTTAGCTCATCAATCTAATTCGAGTGAGCCTACATTTAAGGAAGACGACGAAGAAGGAACACCGAATCGAAAGATTTCTAATAATCGTATTTTAGATGAACTTTCATGGGCTCCAAGATTCACTAATTTTCAGCTTGGATACGAAAATATTTTTAATTCTGACTCTTAAAAAAACATGGTTGGAGTAGGAAAACTTCTCAAGCAGGCTCAAAAGATGCAGCAAAAAATGGAGGAAGCACAAGCCCTCCTGTCTGAAGAAATTATTGAGGTATCTGGTGGTGGTGGAGCTGTTTCCATAAAAATTTCAGGTCAGGGAGAATTTAAAGATTTTGCTCTTGATCCTGAATTTCTTAAGGAAGATCCTGAATTTGTTTCGGAAGCTATTTTACAAACTCTTCAAGATGCTACTGAACAGGCTAAAAAGAAAAGTGATGACGCCATGAGCGGCTTGACGGGTGGAATGCAAATGCCCGGACTTTTCTAAATCCTTTGTTTTCGTGACCCCAGGTTACGATCAACTAATTCGCGTATTAAGATCTTTACCCGGTCTTGGCTATCGTTCCGCAGAAAGAATCGCTCTTCATTTACTAGTCGAAAAAAAAGGGAGTCTGGATGAGTTGCTAGATAAATTCGAAATGGTTCAATCTACAATCCGAGCATGTTCCAATTGTGGAAATTTAGCTGAGGGTGAACTTTGTACAATCTGTATGGATAGGGACCGAGATACAAAAATTATTTGTATTGTCGAAAGAGTTCCAGACCTTTTCGCAATTGAGCGTTCAAGTGCATACCGTGGATTATATCATGTTTTGCAAGGGAAATTATCTCCTCTCCGAGGAATAGGACCCGAACAGCTTAATTTTTCTTCTTTAAAGAAAAGATTAATAGGTGGTGGAGTTAAGGAACTGATTCTTGCTTTGGGAAATGATCTTGAAAGTGAAGCAACTTGTAATTACTTACAGGATGAAATTATCGACGATCATGAGATAAAAGTGAGTCGAATAGGGTTTGGGCTACCGAGCGGTGGCGGAGTTACATTTGCAGATGAGTTAACTTTGCGAAATGCACTTGAGTCTAGAAAAGATTTAAGGACATAAAATACTAATACCGAAAAGATCGTCTAAACCGTTTCCCAGAAGTAGATTTTCTTAAAGGAGCTGAATTTCCTTATTTTTAAAAATTTGGGAAGACTGGTTTTAAAATTTCATTCCAATAAAAGCTCTTCTTGGAGCCCTCGGTAAAAAGAAAAAACTTTGCAATCCCTCTTTCCTCTGTTCAAGGTAGACCGAATGTTGATGAGGGTTGTCGTTGGGGTTTTGGCACTACACTTCGTGTCTTTACTAAAGGGTGAAGAAAAGTTATTTACCGAGGCACCAGATTGGTCAGTTCTAGATCCTTTTCAGAAGAAGATAACTAAAAGCAAGTTTTGTAAATTATTGAATGAAGTTTATTGCCCGAGGAAGTCATGGTACTCGAGTTGGATCGAAATTTTGAATGACAGGGCAAGAATTAGAAAGACAGGTAAATTGGACAGTTGGTATGATCTTGTCTTTGATAATAAAGAGAATGAGGGATCAAAATTTGATTTTAACAAAACTTTTTTGAATACGCGAATCGCCTTGGATCCTGGTCATATAGGAGGCAAATATTCATTAATGGAGGGCAGGCATTTTTCAATTGGCGAAGATCCACCAGTAAGAGAAGGAGAAATTTGTTTAATGGTCGCAAAAAATTTGGAAGAAAAGCTAAAAGCTGTGGGTGCAGAAGTTTTTTTAGTAAGAAAAATAAATGAGCCGGTTACAAAAAATCGACCTGAGGATTTTACAAAAGAAGCAACTTCTTGGTTAGAAAACAGAAATTCTCAAATAGGTGAAAAGTTTTCTAAAGAACAGAAGTTAAAACTGATCCAGAATAGAAAAGAAGTTTTGTTTTACCGGTTAAGTGAGATTCATTCACGAGCAAGACTTGTAAATGAGAGAATAAAGCCTGATTTAGTTATTTGCCTTCATATCAATGCTGCTCCATGGAAAGATCCAGACTATCCATCCTTGGTTCAAAGAAATGACTATCATGTTCTAGTGAACGGATGTTACATGGGTGGGGAAATTGCAGACGATTTTCAACGCTTTGAAATGATTCATCGATTACTGAACGGTTGGCACGAAAAAGAAAGGCTTTTAGCTGAGGAAATTTCGTATTCTTTTTCAAAAAGAACTGGTTTGCCTGCTTTTGTTTATAAAGGACCCAACGCGGTTAAAGTTGGAAAGGTTCCTGGTGTATGGGGGAGAAACCTGCTTGCAAACCGTATCTACAGTTGTCCTGTAGTTTTTCTTGAGCCATATGTGGCGAATTCGATTGAGGCATATCAACATATTCAGATGGGAAACTACCAAGGGAGAAAATTGGTCTTAGGAAAACTAAAAAAAAGTATAGTGGAGGAGTATGCTGAAAGTGTATTCTTAGGTTTAAAAAATATTTACGGTCAAAGTAATTTATAGAGATTTAAATTTTATTTATCCAAAGATTTAATAACCATTTTTTTCATATTTGATACTTGGGCCTCAACCGTTTCTTTTGGACCAGTCATCTTAATAAAAATCGATCCGTTTTCTCCCTGAATTATCGCCGCAAGTAATGCATAGTTGGGCTTTGGTGTCTTAGGGCCAAAGGCCCGACCACTTAGAAAAGTACCGTGTGCCTGGGCGTAAGTTACAGGAATATCACCAATAACTGTGTTTTTGATGATTTGATCTTTAGCACTTTCAAACTGCTGCATCCATCGATCAACATTTGCTTTTACACCACCTGCTCCACCTTGCCCAAAATGGAAAAATGCCACTTCTGCCTCCTGCTCACCAGCCCCTTTTACATTAAACTGAGCTTTTCTCATCTTAGAGGTTGGAGTCGAATAGACCCAACTCTCAGGAGGTGAGAATTTATATCCAGCAACTTCAACATCCTTAGAAAAAACCGATTTTGAAATTAGAGAAACAAAAAAAAGGAAAAGTATAAGTTTTAATGATTTCATAGGTATATAGTGAGTAAGTAAAATATGATTCATAATTGTTCTTTGTTTAAAGGTAAGCAAAAAAGCTTAGAATTGGTACGAAAAAAAATTTTCTCCTTAGTAACAGCCGGGGTATTGTGCGTGAGATCGTTTAATTCTATAGTTGAAAGAATATCCATTTTTTTGTGATTAATTTTTAGCGTAGTAACTGTCCCTTCTGTTGAAATAACCATAATCTTGTCATTTACTGCAATTGGAGATGCGAAATAATTTCCTTTTATTCTTTGTCTCCACAAAATATTCCCGGATTCTCTTTTCATGCATGCAACAATCCCTCCATCACTAAGGAGAAGGATTAGTGATCCTAACACCAATGGTGTCGGTACATAGGGAACATCACGAGTGATCGAGTAAAAAAGGGAACTTAATTTGGGGTCATTAGCTTGATGCTGAACGCTGATCAACCTACTTCCTTTTGATCCTGACCCACATGTTGCAAATATATATTTGTCAGATTGAATGGGCGAAGAGACAGCTCTTTTATTAAGAGTGCCGGGACCAGTTTCCCATAAAATTTTTCCGTTCTGAAAATTAACAGAATAACATCCATGTGACATTGAGCTGGCAATGACTTCTTTGTAATCGTTTTCAGATTCCAGTATAAAAGGTGTGGAAGCGGATGGTTTTGAACCTTTACGTTCTGTTTTCCAAACAATCTTACCATTATTTCGGTTAAGAGCGATGATTGCAGAATCTTCTTCATGATCATGACATACAATCAATTTATCCTTATGAACTATGGGAGAAAATCCACTACCGTGTTGGGTTTTATATTCCCCAAAGTTTTTTTCCCAAACGATATGTCCCTTATGATCAAAACAGGCTAAATTATTAGAGTAGGGTGTTGTCCAAGATACAAATAAGTAGTCTGGATCGACGCAAGGAGTACACGAAGAATAACTATTAAATTTATGATTTGAATAGGGATTGAAAGAAATAGTTTTTTGCCAAGTTATTGTCCCTTTTTGCGAGTCTATGCAGAGAATGTAAATTTCTCCTTTTTTTTCATCCGCACAGGTTGTAAAAACCTTATCTTTCCAAATTACTGGTGAGGAGTGACCAGTCCCGGGAAGGTTAATTCCCCAAATGAAATCCTCTTTTATCCATTTAGTATTTATGAATGGATAGTTAACGACTCCTGTTCCGTTTGGACCACGAAAGCGATTCCATTCGGTAGAGAGTAAACTTTGAAATAGAAGAAAAAAGAGCGGAATGATCTTTTTCAATTTGGAGGTAAATTTTTGTTTGTATTCAAATATTTTAAGACTTTTTCTTCCTAAATATCATGAAGTGTTGTTGAGGAAGAAAATCAAGTGTTTTTTCCCAGGTAAATCCCACACTTGTAAGCTCTTTAATAGCTTGTTTTTCGCTCATTTTATGAAGCAGTTTGATCGGCACATTTGGATCTTCTTTTCTATATTCGATAAGAAAAAGTCTTCCTTCTTGCTTGAGAGATTTAAAAATGGATTGAGCCATCTCTCGTGGGTAAGAGAATTCGTGATAAGCATCCACCATAAATGCACAATCGATTGAATTTGCCTCGAGAGTTGTATTTTTGATTGTACTTTGGACGGTTATTACATTTTTAAAATCACCTTTGTATTTTTTGGCACGCATAATTCCAAGCATTTGAGGAGAAATATCCACAGCGTAGAGCCTGCCCTCGGGAATCAACGGAGAGATACGAAAAGAAAAATATCCTGATCCAGCACCTATGTCAGCAACATGTTCAGCCTTCCCCAATTGCATATTGTTGATCAAGAGATCCGTTCTTTCTTCTTGTTCTCTTTTTGGTCTCTCAAGCCAACCAGCTCCAAGATGCCCCATTACCTGAGAGATTTCCCGTCCCATGTAGTATTTGCCTATTCCGTCTCTTGTTCGTTCCCCATATTGGTAAAATTTTTCTCCGGAGTTTTTTTTGTTTTCATTTGCAAACTGAGGGGTTGTAAATCCCAAGAGAAAAATCGATGCAATAAGGAGGAAATTTTGAACTTTTCTAAACGACATATGTAATTTTGTTATTCTTTTAGGTATGATTGCAAATCAATATTGTGCTCTGGAAGAGAACTGCTTATTGATGTTACATACCAAATGAAAGTAATTAGAGCGAAAAGTGCTGGGTTTTGTTGGGGGGTCGAGCGTGCCATACAAGTAGCCCGCGAGGAGGCAAAGGGGGGCGAACGAACAGTATATACAGACGGCCCACTCATCCATAATCGTCAAATGATGGAAGCTCTCGGACAAGAAGACATCCGCGAAGTTGGTGACTATCAAAGCAATTCCAAATTAAATATTCAAAAGCAGGATCAAAAAGAAGCTGTTGTTGTTGTGCGTGCACATGGAATCTCACCGCAAAGAAGAAAATATTTAACTGGACTTGGTTTACCTTTTCGAGACGGGACATGCCCAGATGTTGGTATTATTGCTGGAAAAATTAAGTCGCATGCGGAGAAGGGCTTTGATGTTGTTATTTTTGGGGATCCAAAACACCCTGAGGTAATTGGACTAGTTGGGTACGCCAATGGGCAGGGACATGTTATTTCCAATGAAACTGACTTAGGAAATCTACCTGATTTTAAGGGTGGTGTGGTCATGGTTTCTCAATCAACTATGTTCACGAACGAATTTAAAAAACTTTCAGGCATTCTTTCTGAAAAGTATCCGGATTTAATCATTTTTGATACAATCTGTGGAGCAACTAAGGAAAGGCAGTCCGATTTGGTGCAGTTGGTTGAAGAAGGAGCTGATGTTATTGTGGTCATCGGTGGAAAACATTCTGCCAATACAAAAAAGCTCGCAAAATTGGCATCCAGTTACGATAAACCCACATATCACATCGAGACAGCCGAAGATTTAGATTCTGAGATTTTTAAATCGTTTAATTGTGCCGGGGTTACAGCTGGTGCATCCACCCCTGAATTTATTATTCGTTCAGTTTGTAAGAAATTAGAATCTTTTTAACGTAAGAAAAATAATATGACCTCCGAAATTTCAAATGTATTAGCTCAAAGATACGCCTCGGAACCGATGAAGAATTTGTGGTCCGCTACTGGTAAAATTCTTCTAGAAAGAGAATTCTGGATAGCCGTTATGAAGGCACAAAAGGATCTCGGTATTAAAATAAGTGACAAAGATATTCAAGCTTCTGAAAGTGCAAAGGGCAATATAGACCTAAAATCTATACAAGATAGGGAAAAAATAACCAAGCATGATGTAAAGGCTCGTTTGGAGGAATTCGCAGAAAAAGCAGGTCATCAACATGCTCATAAGGGGATGACGAGCCGTGATCTCACGGAAAATGTTGAACAATTACAAATTCATCGAGCCCTTAGTTTAATCTTAGAAAAAGGGGTTGCCGCTTTATTAGCTTTGGCAAGAAAAGCTGAGGATTACCGAAATATTCCAGTAACTGCTCGTTCTCATAATGTTCCTGCGCAGGTTACAACTTTGGGCAAAAGAATGGCAAACTGGGGGGAGGAATTAGAGAGGGTTCTTGACGCTCTCGCTTCTCTTTGTGCGACTTATCCTTATCGAGGCTTGAAGGGTGCTGTGGGAACTAGACTNGATCAGGTAACACTTTTGGGAGACTGTGAAAAGGCTGATCAGCTCGATAAAAAAGTCATGCAACATCTTGGTGCAACTGCGAATTGGTATAATGTGGGTCAAGTTTATCCTCGAAGCTTAGATTTTGAAGTGGTGTCCCTATTGGTTAGGTTATCTTCTGCTCCGTCNAGCTTTGCAAAAACTCTGAGAATTATGGCAGGGCACGAGCTTCTTGGTGAAGGATTCGCGAAGGGGCAGACTGGGTCTTCCGCTATGCCTCACAAGATGAACAGTCGAAGTTGTGAAAGAATAAATGGTTTTCAGGCAATTCTAAATGGTTATCTCACCATGATGTCAAATCTCTCCGGCGATCAATGGAACGAGGGNGATGTATCTTGCTCCGTAGTAAGAAGAGTCGCATTACCAGATTCTTTTTTTGCGATAGACGGTCTTCTTGACACCTTTCTTACTGTGCTGTCTCAAATGGAAACTTTTCCTGCAATGATCAAGGCGGAAGCAAATCACTATTTGCCGTTTTTGTTATCCACCACATTCATGATGGAGTCAGTAAAAGCTGGAGCGGGTAGGGAGGATGCACACGCTGCAATCAAGGAGCATGCCATTGCGACAGTTAGAGATTTACGAAATCAAAAAATTAAAGAAAACGACCTTCCCAAAAGATTAGCAAAAGACAAGCGAGTTGGGCTAAAAGCTTCNGTGATTAATTCGTTGATNAAGAACGGACAAAAAAATGTNGGTGATGCTCAATCTCANGTAGATTATTTTNTTGCCAGAGCAGAGTCGTGGGGGAATNGGTATCCTGATTCCAAAGAATATAAAGTACCTTCCATACTCTAAANATCATTCATTCAANAAAACGGATTTGATTTTGCGATTGCCATTTCTGGTCTTCATCTGTGGGATATNNTGCTTTTTCGTTATTTGACTCAATTTATATCATGGCAGAAGAACTTATAGGAAATTGTTTGGTTGCTCAATCGGGTGGACCAACCGCCGTTATCAATGCAAGTGTTGCTGGAGTTGTGACAGAGGCTCTTAATAATCCATGTATTGAAGAAATATATGGAGGTATGAATGGTGTACTTGGCATACTTAAAGAAGATTTGATCGATCTTGCTGAAGAATCGCAGCAAAACATTAGAGGTCTACGATACACTCCAGCCTCTGCTCTTGGTACTTGCAGGTTTAAATTGAAAAGGGAGCAGGACTATGAAAGNGTTTTAGAAGTTTTTGAAGCCCATAATATTCGTTACTTTTTCTACGCTGGTGGNAATGATTCCCAAGACACTGCTGATAAGATTTCAAAACTTGCTCAACAAAAGAACTATGAATTAAGAGTTATCGGTGTTCCCAAAACAATAGATAATGATTTGGTTACTACCGATCACTGTCCTGGTTACGGCAGTGTTGTAAAATATATATGCTCGATAATCAGAGAAACTGCTCTAGATCATGAAGCTATGGGGCAGCATGACTTGGTTTCGATTGTTGAAGTTATGGGACGGAATGCAGGTTGGATAGCTGCGGGTGCAACTTTAGCCAAGAGCAAAGAAAACCCTGATGATGCACCTCATCTTATTTACCTTCCCGAACTACCCTTTTCGAAAGAGCGTTTTATTGATGATGTTCAAAGGGTTTTGAAGAAAAATAAGTACTGTTTGGTTGTTGTTGGTGAAGGTCTTCTTGATCAGGACGGTAATTATGTGGCTAACAGTACAAATGCACAGGATGCTTTTGGGCATCAACAACTTGGAGGAATTGGAGACTTCCTTGCAGGCTTAGTTGAAGANAATCTTGCCGTTAAGGCAAGATCGAGTAAACTGGGAACCGGCCAACGTGCGGCTGCTCATTGTTCTTCTCAAACTGATAACGATGAAGCTTTTATGGCTGGGCAAGCTGCAGTAAAAGCGGCTGTATCTGGCGAGACTGACAAAATGGTGATTCTTGTCCGTGNTGAAGGAGAGACATACAGTTGCGAAACGGGTTTGGNTCCACTATCTGAAATTGCTAACGGGGTTAAGGAGATTCCGGCAGATTGGATTTCAGAAGATCGGGTCAGTATGACTGCCAAATTCATTAAATACTGTCAGCCCTTGATTCAGGGAGAAGTTGAAGTTCCTTATGAGAATGGTGTGCCGAACTACATTCGTTTATCCAAAAAACGAATTCGAAAAGTATTGGACCCTCATTCGTTTGAATAAATAAATCCATCTGAATTTATTATTCAGATTATTTGGCTGCATAAACAAGAGCTTCTTTTAGTGTGTCAATAATATCCTGAGGGTTTTCCAACCCAACTGATAAGCGGCATAAATTTGGTGATATTCCGGCCTCTTTCAGTAACGCCTTGCCGCTTTTAGATTTCATCAAGTTGTAATGTGCAAGATATACATAAGGGCAGCAGAGACTAAATTCGGTTCCAAAACTGGGACTTTTCAGCATTAGTAATCGATTGTAAAATTTTTCGAATGAACCTTTAATTTCAAAGCTTGTTACACAACCCGGATTATTATCNCCTGCACGCAATCGAAAAAATTCTTTAGAACATTCTTGGTAAGACCAAAATACTTTTTTTACAAGATCGCTTGAGATTAAGAATTCTACGACTTGGAGCAAACTCTGGTTAGTTTTTTTTACAAAGTTGGAATAAAATGGTAACTGTTCACATAATCTATCTAAATCAGCTTTAAAAGGACGAGATACCATATTTTTGATATCGTTAAAGAGTGCTTTTCCAATTTCAGAGTGAGCAGGAAAAACCAAGCTTCCAATCATTAAATCGCCTTCCCAGCTGGCATATTTAGTCAAGCTATTCACTATAATATCAGCAAATTTAACTACCTTGGAATTTTTGGGAGAAGCCATTGTCGGATCAACAATTAAAATTGATCCGATACGACCGCAAAGTTCCTTTATCTGTTGTAAATCGCAGGATTGTAATAGTGGGTTTGTTGGGAATTCTGTTACTACTCCGGCTATTTGATCTCCAAATTTTTTAAAAGTGTAACTTATTGCTTTCAGGTCAGAAGGTTTACTGATGAAAATGATTTCATCTTCTTTGCAAAAGAGCTTAATGGTTTCGATTGTATCTAAGTACAACCAGCCAAGTTGAATCCAAATCTTTCTTTTCTTTTTAGCAAAGAATTTATGTGTATTATAAAAAAGAGAGTAAAAAGCATTAGCACCTGAAGATGAAATAATGACATTTTCAGGTGATACACCTTCTCCATGAACTTCAGCAATTTTATTTCTGGCAAAAAGATCTGGATTTTCATGTGGTGAAACATTTTCGCGGGTATACAAAATCCCTTTTTTTATTAGAATATCCTCAGCTAATCTGGAGGAAATTGAAGCTCCAGTGTGTTGAAGGAAAGATTTTACGGAGTTTGCTTCTTGGAAAGTAGAAGTGTGGAGAATGCTATATCTATCTTTCTCTTTTATTTGATAATCGACCAGTGAAAAGTGATCGATTGCACGCTGACAATTTTCAATATTCGCAAATATTGAAGAATTGTTTTGTCCCAAATCATTAGTCTTATTTTCAACCTCAATTAAATCTTTTATAAAACGGTGTTGTACAAAACGTGGGTATCCGGATTTTAGGGATTTAATTGTTTCAGGTTTTTTTTCCTCATAACCAATAAGATCCTTTACGGTTGGTAAACTAACACAAACAGCATGATCTTTATTGGGTACTGCTTGTCCGAGTGAAAATTTCCCTAGTCCGGAAACTTTCACGGAGCAACTTCGTTTTCAACAATTTGCTCGAAGGTTTGCCTCTTTCGAATTACCGAAAGGCTGCCGTCTGATTTCTTAAGAACTTCAGCTGCTTCAGGAAAAGAATTATAATTTTTGGCTGACATGGATGAGCAGTATGCACCTACACTTTCAATTACACAAAAGTCACCAATTTCTGCTTTTGGTAAAAGCCTTGGGGCAAGAGATTCCGGTTCATTGGGGGCGGGGGTAAGGAGGTCTCCGGATTCACAACAATGTCCCACCACAACCTGTTCAATTGGTGATGGATCTCTGTATTTCTCTTGGCCATTTTCCGGAACAACAACTAAAGGATGTTGAGCCCCATATAAGCTTGGGCGCAGAATTTCAGTCATTCCTCCGTCTAATTTAAGAAAGCGATATCCCTCAGGTCCAGTTGAAGTAATATCCTGAACGGTAGTAACTAGACTACATGCATGAGCCAGTAAAAAAGTACCAGGCTCGATTTCAAGTTTTAATTTCTTATTTGTTTGTTCCGCAAATTCTTCGAACAACTTTTTTACGGATTGGCCAATTTCTTGAAGATTAGTTGCTTGTTCATCTGGCATTCTTGCAACTTTATAGCCTCCACCCAAATTAAGCGTCTTAACTGTAGGAAATAAACGAACTATATCTAAACTCATTCCAGCAACCTTTTTCCAAACTTCTGGATCAGAACCCGAACCAATATGAGTATGAATTCGGTCCACTTTCAAATCATATTCCTTGCAAAGCTTTTTTGCTTCTTCCAGATCATCTTTCCAAATCCCAAAGCTACTTGACGGACCACCAACATTGGTTCTGTTCGTACCACCTGACCCCATTCCCGGATTAAATCTTAGACCCACTGTCTCACCTTTTCCCCATGCTCCGAATTTATGAATCTGATTTAATGAGCATAAATTAACTTTAACCCCATCTTGCACCCAGTATCGAAAATTATCGGGGAATTGCTGGGTGCTTAATGAAATTGATTCAGTACCATAACCTGCTCGTACTGCTCTCTCTACTTCATATTCTGAACTCGCATCAATTCCAATCCCTTCGTTGTTGAATATCCTTAATATCGCACCTGTTGGAGCCGCTTTCATTGCATACCGTGGAAAGAGTCCGAAAGCATGAGGGAAACCCTTAATGGCCTTAGCATTAGCACGAAGCATTTTTTCGTCGTATACAAATGTGGGTGTACCAAAATCAATTCGGATTTGATCAAGGTTTTCAGAAGTGAGGAATCGTGGTTTTTCCATGCGTAATTTCTAAATAAAGTTTATTGTTTTAATTGATAGTCATTAAGCTGGCAAGCATTGGCGTTTTTATCTCATTTGGTCAAAACACGAAAAGTAAGTTTATTATTCATCGTATTTATAGTTTTATGAGTAATTTCATTTTGAAAAAATGATTTCCATTCTGGTAGAAAAACATCTCCGTCGTATTCGGCGTCAATCTCTGTTAAGTATAATCGATCAGCAATCGGAAAGGCTTCTTCATAAATTGAACAGCCTCCGCAAATCCATATTTTTTTTTGATAAGACTTAGCCATTTTTAAAGCCTCCGAAAGAGAGCCAGCTTTGTCTGCATATTTAAAATTAACATCTGGATTTCGGCTTAGAGCAATAACAGTTCTGCTTTTAGCGTGTTCTTGAAAATCCAAATAGCATTTTCTGCCCATGATTAGAACTCCATCATCGATTTTCTCTAAAAAATAATCCCAATCTTCCTTAATTTTCCAAGGTAAGGTACCATTTTTTCCGATTAGGTTATTTTTATCACATGCTACAATTATGTTAATATTCATCTTGGATTAAAATTCATTATGCTTTGTTTTCATCGATTTATTTTACAGATATGTTATGGAATGATTCTGTTTTATAAATGCAAACGAATACAAGTAATTTTGGAGAACGAATTTCATTACCTGATTCCTGGCAAAGAAAAGCTCTTGGATATTTGCGCGACGGTAACGATCTCGTTTTGCATGCTCCGACTGGAGCAGGTAAAACTTATGTGTTCGAAAAATTGATTGATACAGGCTGGAAAGGTAAGGCAGTTTACACAGTGCCAACCAGGGCTTTAGCCAATGATAAATTCCGCGAGTGGCAAAAACGCGGATGGCAAGTTGGTCTATCAACAGGTGACATTCGCTACAAAACCGATTCGAATATTATCGTGGCAACACTTGAAACACAAAGATCAAGTATAATTGAAGGAACCGGTCCAGATTTGTTTGTAGTGGATGAATATCAATTACTTTCTGACAGGCAGAGGGGAGCTGCATATGAGATAACGCTAGCAATGGCTCCGAAGTCAGTTCAACTTTTACTTATGAGTGGGAGTGTAGGGAACCCTCATGAAGTTGCAGATTGGTTAGGAACTCATAATCGTACAATTCAAGTGGTTTCTGAATTTACTCGTCCCGTTCCTTTAGATGAGGTATTCGCTGAGGCTCTTTTAAAAAGACCTTTTCGCGGTAGGAAAATTCGGGGACATTGGCCTAAGTTGATTTCCCAGGCGTTAGATGCAGGTATGGGACCAATATTGGTTTTTGCTCCCCGAAGAAAATCTGCTGAGGACCTTGCCAGACAGTTAGCAATTGAACTTCCTGTAGTGGATGGGCTTGAATTAACAAAAGAACAAAAACAAATAGTTGGTAAAGAACTTAGTTCACTTCTCAAGAAGAGGGTTGTATACCATCATAGTGGCCTTGATTATCTTTCCCGGGCCTGTGTAATCGAACCTCTCGCAAAAGCCGGTCAGTTACAGGTTGTTGTTGCGACAACTGGACTTGGTGCTGGAATAAATTTTTCTACCCGATCAGTTTTGGTAACTGACCGAGAATATCGATTAGAGGATGGACTTCATTTGCTCAGACCCGATGAATTATTGCAAATGTTTGGTCGGGCAGGCAGACGGGGTTTAGATGATCGTGGTTATGTTATAATTGCTCCTAAACAGCCTAGGTTGGGGGATGCTAGGCCATTAAATTTGAAAAGGTCTCAAACCTTGGATTGGCCGGCAATTATTCGTATTATGCACCATTCTCATTCTCGGGGTGAAGATCATCTTGAAGCTGCCAGAACCCTTGCATTTAAATTGTTCACCGATGAAAAAATTCGTTTGGGATTAAGAGATTCAATCAATAAAATTTCAGCAAGAAAATTACAATCGATCAAAGTTTCAGATTTAGATGATGAAGGCTCTGAGCGAAATGAGGTAATCGAAATGAGGAATTCCCAAGGCCTTTGGGAAAGGCGTGGAGGGCAATCCCAGGCTCTGCTTGGTGAAGCTTTCGCACTTTACAGGGGGGAATGGGTACATGCTTTGAGCCTTCCTGATACATTGAGCAGAGTAAGAATTGGTAATCCTTGTCGTTTTGGTACAAAAAAAAATCCCACATATGGTCGTGAATGGCCAGTTGCGATCTTTGAAAAGGGCTCTAATCGAAACCTGGTTACTTTAACAAAATCTTTCAGGAAAAAGTTAAGAGATACAGTTTCCTTAAAATTTCCTGAATTGAAAAAAAGATTTTCCCGTAAAACATGGAGGAGAAATGGTTTGGAAAATGTTTTTCAAGATCTTTTTCCTTCTCTTTCAATGGGAGGAGAATATGATGAATTCGTTGAACGGGACGGTGTTTTGAGAGTCCGTCTTCGATATGAAAATGCTACTATTTTAGGATGGAAAGATGCAAAAGGTAAAATTCTCTTAAACCCTCCACTACGAAAAATAAAAAGGATTTTTGAGTCCCCTTTTAAGGAAAAAAAGTCGGGGGGGCTAGACACTCTAGGCTCCCTTTCGCCTGCTGAAGCTTGGTTGAAACTTGGACTTATTGACCAAGCAGGTATTCCAACTCAAAGAGGGCAAATTTTTAGCTTTTTTTCGCGTGGAGAAGGCTTAGCAATTTCTGTTGGACTTGAAGATGAAACTTTTCCGGTTGAAGAATTTATTTTTGAATTAGCTAATTTAAGAGCGGGGCATCGTTTTCGTTCTTTTACTCAATCTGATTCCCGTTTATCTTTTCTCTGTAGGCAGGCATTCGGCTTTGAGAACTGCATGGGATATTTAAGAAAGGGATTGCCTTTGGATTATGGAGAAGGTGCTAGTGAAGTAGTTAGAGATTACCAGTTGTTTAAAAGCTCATTTCTAAATGATGAAGAGGATTTAAGAATTGGTGATGTTGAACGGGTAATAACGGAATGGAAAAGTTTAATGTCAGTTATTGCACATGCACCAAAGCTTGATTCTAAGAGATGGCATAAGTTACAGATTCTTGCCGGGGAATTTGTAAGGAGTCGCGAGAATGTAGAAGAATCAATTCTTTTTCCTGAACTCCCTTCCAGGCAAAGGTCGCGCTTCCATTACAGAAAAGAAATATAAATTACTTTTTGCTACCCGAACCAAGTTCATAACAAGCTATTTTCTTTTCTTGCCTGACAACTAATTTAGTTCCAATAAGGCAAGGAGATGTGCAACGTAAAGCAGAAATCTTTGTTTTTTGGACCTCTTGAAAATGATTGGGTGAAGGATCAATCATTTTTAAAATGTTGCCATTGATCTCATATGCTAAAATTTTTCCGCCAGCAAAAATCGGAGATGAAATATCGTGTTTTGCCATCGTTTTTCTTAGGATTTTTCCGGTTTCTAATTGAACGCATAATCTCATCCCAGAGCCAATGAGGTAAGCGTGTCCATTGTGAATTAGTGGGCTTGAGTCTGTTCTGCGAGTAAGTTTTGGAATCCTCCATTTTTCTTCTATTTTGTCATTTTTGAATTTGTAGGCGATAAAACCAACCTCTTCTTTTTTGGCATGAACCAGAAGATAATCTGCATTACATACAGGAGTTGAGCTTCCCCCGCCTGGTCCAATCCAAAAGGTATTACCGTTACTCGGATCTAAAGCGAACACATGATTGGATGAGTTGCAGATTAACAGAATCTTATTTTGAGTATTCCATATTATTGGAGAAGATGCTTTACCCACAACCTCTTTATTTTCCCAAATCAGACGGCCAGTATTTTTATCATATGCAAGCAAGTGACCGGCGAGTACAATTACGAGGTTTTGGTAACTAAGAATAGAACTTGCTATTTCTTTGGTTGGTAGAGTCTGATTCCAAATTAGATTTCCTGAAAGAGAGTCCAAACAATAAATTTTTTCACTTCCTATGGTGAATATTTTATTATCTGAAAGGCATGGAGTCGAAGAGGATTTTCTTCCTGTGGGCACAGAATCTAGAGATGTTTTCCATTGGACACCTCCTGTTTTTACATTCCATGCAATAACAACATCTTCTGCAACTTGCTTGGTCGGAGGGACCGCGTCGGAGATTTTATTTTTTAATTCCTCACTAAAACCTTCTTTGCTTAACCAGAGATCGAGTTCTTTTTGATTTTCGAATACTTTGTCTTTAACTTCAAAAAGTCTATCAATAACTGAGATAGGCAATGCCAGCCTGCCTTTCGTAAATCTAGATCTAATAAGGTCTCCAACAGTTAGCTTTTGTTTTTGATTTAGATTATTACTAATCCATTCATTTATCCAATTTTCTAATTTCTCACCTCTAAGCCTTGGGCTGAGTGATAGCCTGTCGTTCTCAGCTTTTTTTATTAAATCTGGAGGAAGATTTAACTTGCGTGCTCCAAGCTTTCGCAAAACTAAACTACAAATTTTTCTTGTTTGAGTGGGAACATCTTTATGCCAGACTAAGGATAGATAAGCTGATTTTCTGTCGGCAATCACACTGCTGAATCCACCGTAGTCCCGACTTGGTATTTCCTCACTTTCCCAAATTAATTTTGGTCCATTTTGAGGCCAATCTTGTGAAAGCTTAATAATATCATCAGATCGGCCATTTCTATATTCTCCTCTCCATTGTGGCCATTGTCCAGCAAACATAGATTGAGAAAAAATTACCAAGGATAAAAGTATTTGTGAGAAAAAATTCATAAGATTTTACTTGCCGCTAAATTAAGGCTTCATGGATTATTTTTATCAATCTTTATTTGATATTACGGTAGTAGCTTTGTAAAGATCGAAGAGGTGTTGCTTGCCCACCGGAAAGGTAATTCTTATGTTCTCATCTAGCTTTTCTACCCTTTCATATTTGTTGATAAGTTCTGTGGGGATTTCTTCGGATATGCTGCATACAATCAAGGCATTTTTTATCCCGTAAACTTTCTTTTGGGCCCAAATATCGTATTGGTCATTAATTTCATAGCCCTCTTTCCAAAAACCATAAACTTTAGGTTGACCTTTTCCTGCAAATGCGAGTTGGCATAAATCATACCGATGCCCAAAAACAATTATTTCAAATTCATTTTCTTTGGAAATAGACTCATGGACTTTTGTCACCTTTTGAGCGTATTGCTCATATCCTCTCAATCTTTTGAAAAGGTCATATTTCGAGCCACTTAGTCCAAATAATTCAATTGAAAAAACGGATAAGTAAAGGATTGCCAATAAAATTATAGAACAAACCAAGTTTATAATTCTAAATTTTTTACACCACTTACTAATATTAATTTTGGTTATATGGTAGGAACACAATAAAATCATCGGTAAATAAAAAACAGCAGGCCAGTTTGGATTAACTTTTTGAGTAAAAGAAAGAACTAAAAAAAATAGGAGGGGAGGAAGTGAAAAAATTAACAAAAAGTTTACTTCATTTCCTTTATTTTTAGTTCTGGAAAATTTATAAAGGGAATAAATTCCTGCAAAAAATAGAATTGGTCCAATAATAAAACTTTCTGAAAGTAAAAATTCAAAAAAATTCATTACACTATCTCCAATTGTGAATTGGTTTTGATTTATGTGGCTTGCTGTATGTTTTATTGTAATCCAGTCATTTGACCAATTCCACAATATTGGTGGAAGAAGAAAAAAAAGCGTAAATACCCAACCTAACCAAATCCAAGGTTTTAGAAATAAATATCTTTTACTTGGGTCATATAATAAAGTGATCGCACCAAGAAGGGGAAAGAGTAACATCATTTGCTTAGTTAAATTTCCTAATCCGAGAGATAAGATAAGAATAATAATCCAACCGAAATGGTTTTTTTCATAAAAAACTTTCCAAAATGCCAACATGCTGAGACTCCATAAAAAAAGAAGCGGTGCATCGATTGAAATAATGAGTGAGACGGCTGAAATAGCTGGTGTAAGGAGTAAAAAGATGGCTGCCCAAAATGCTACTTTTTGATTAAATAGTCTGCTTCCAAGATTAAAAACAAAAATTGTTGTCATTCCTCCAAACAGTGCGGCAATAACTCTAAGTTCAGAAGCTCCATTTATACCCAGCCATATCATTGCTCCCATCAACCATCCTATAAGAGGTGGTTTACTGTAGTATCCCCAATCCAGGTTTCTTCCCCATTCCCAATAATATGATTCATCTCCTATAAGACCAAGTGGGAAAATAAAAAGGTAGACTACACGCAATATTGTTACAGAAATTATCAACCTGTATGCATGGCTTGCGTCTTGGCAACCTCTTAAGCCTATCAAGTTTAAGTATTTAAGAAAGATAGAAATCACATTAAATTTTTCAGATAGTGAGAGGGAAAGCGCAATAAAAATGAAACTTTTGTTGCCTCTTTCGGACTTCTCAATCAGAAGTTTTTCTCATGCTTAATCTTTTTTTGGAAAACAAAAAGAATTCTTATCTTTTCGTAACCATAGTCGCTTTAATTTTCTTATTACCTGGTACTTTTCAATTGCCATTACTTGATCGAGATGAGCCCAGGTTTTCTAGGGCAACGGTTGAAATGAGAGAAAACTCAAATTGGATTGTCCCTTTTTTTAATGGTGAATTTCGATTTGATAAACCACCTTTAACTTACTGGTGGATGGGCATAAATCACTGGATATTTGGGGTTAATGAGTTTTCTTGTCGTTTACATTCGATCATTTCAACATGGTTGATTGCACTTTGGGTATGTGTAAGGGGTACTAGATGGGTTGGTCGCAAAGCCGCCTTTGTTGGTTCAATAGGGTGGTTGTTGAACTTGCAAGTTTGGCAACATGGCAGACTTGCCCTTGCCGATATGCCTATGGTTTTGTGTGTCTGTTTTGCCATGGATGGATTATGGTCTTCGATAAATAAAGATGTTTCAAAAAAAGAGAGAAGTTTGGGTTTTTTTCTTCTTTGGTTGGGTCTTGCTGTAGGCTTTTTGGCCAAGGGTCCAATTGTCCTAGCCATTCCTCTTTGTACATTTTTACTTTATTTTGCACTTCGTCGCCAAGCTACAGTAGTAAAAATGAAGCTAATTCATTTGGCTGGGCTTTTGATAAGCCTTGGGATAGTGGCAATGTGGGGCGTCCCTGCACTAATTCAAACCAATGGATTATTTGCAAGGGAGGGCTTAGGAACGCATGTTGTTGAAAGAGGCCTGGGTGCTTTTAATAATCGATCATATTCACCATTGTTTTACTTTTTTTCGATTTTTTTAAGTTTTTTTCCTTGGTGGCTTCAAGGTTTTGGAAAATTTCAATATTTCAAAAAACTTTGGAAAGATAACCAATTTATTTTTTTATTTATATGGGTGCTTGTTCCTTTTTTAATTTTTTCTTTTTATTCCACCCAACTTCCACATTACCTACTGCCTGGTTTTCCCGCTTTATTTTTAATAACGGGTAAAATAATTGAAAAGCACTGGTTAGATAAAAAAAGAGCCTTACCCATTCTTGAAGTTATTTTAACTTTAGTAGTTCTATTCTTTTACTTCACTTACGATTACTATGCGGACCCAGATTTCCCATCTAGCTTTGTCCCGTGGGTGGGATTGATCCTAGTTTCTTTCATATGGATTCCATATTTACTCATTACAAAAAATTTTTTTCTTTTCGCTGCTTGGATAATAAATCTTGCTTTTTGTACCACAAATTTAGCATCTAAAATCAGGCATGAGCACCTTACACTTAAAATCATGGAAGCTGGGAATATAAATCCCAAAGATGAAATATTTCGTTATTCTAAATCCTTCGCTGAACCTAGCTTAGTGTATTATCTAGGTGGACCATGGACTTTTGGAGTCGACGCGAATTTATCGTTACCTGTTTTTCAAGTTGAAAGATTTGATAATAGAGAGCCTACAAAAAATGGCCTTTTAGTAGAAGGCTTTAATCCAGCAAGAGGGAAAAAAGAAAAGGTTTGGATTTATCCAGCTAATTCAAACTGAATTAGAACGTAGATTTCGCTTAAAGATCCAATATCCAGATATTATTCCTATTAACCATCCAGTAAGAACATCGCTAGGCCAATGTTCATAAAGTTCGATTCTAGACCAACCAGTTAAGATTGCCAGAATAACTAAGGGAGTTCCGAGCATCGGATTAGCCATAAATACGGGAAAAGCAGAACCCATCGATGATGCCGCATGTCCGGATGGTAATGAGTAGAATAAAGAGTCTTTTCTTGGATCAAATTTGAAGTAGTGGAGTGAATCATTTCCACTCCCTCTAGGTCGTTCCCTACCAAGTATAGTTTTAGGAGGCCAAACACTTATTCCGGCAAGGATACCACCGAGAAAGCAAATTTTAGCTAGATTTAAATATTTCTCTCTATTTCTTAAATCGATTGCAAAGATCAGAAAAATTAGGGAAAACAATAAAGTCGACCACTCAAGCCTTCCGTAAGCGGAGAAAAAGCCCGCTAATTTGTTATGAAATGAGGAGTCACTTCCGCTTTGAATCCAGTTAAAAAGCAGCTTATCTAAGTAAAAAAAGCATACAAAAATCAAAAAAAAGTAAAGTAATCCAACTATTACTTTAATTGAAGAAATTAATTCCCCATCTCTTTTTTTCGCCACCTTAATTCAAGAATTAGGTTATAGCATGCAACGCATGCGGGAAACAGGTTGGCTAAAATACCAACCGAGTCATTTTTACCAAAAATGAAATATCCAAGAGTCATAAAACTTCCTGCCAGACTAAGAATCCAAAATAAGAGAGGGAATGTTGGCTTACCTTCTTTACTTGTACTGATTAACTGAAAAATCCACCTGCTCCCGAACATTAGAACACCAAGATAGCCAACTAATTTCCATGGGGTTAAAAAAACTGGATTGCCCCAAAAATCAAAAGTAAAAATAACTTCATTCATTTATTTGTATCTTATTGGTTCTGATCTGTCTTTTTAGTAGCCAAAAAACACCAATTAAGTCCCAAAGACCTCTTTTTGCTCTTCCGACATTGTTATATTTTGAAATTCCAAGTGATCTTGGTCTATGTGATACAGGAACTTCAATTAATTTAAAACCCGCTTGTTTGCAGAATGCAGGAAAAAAACGATGTATTCCATTAAAATGAGGGAGATATTGAATGGCGTCGCGGGGAAAAAGCTTAAGTGAACAACCCGTGTCTCTAATGCCATCTTTTATGATGAAATTACGGATAAAATTACCAATCTTGGAACTTATTTTTTTGGATAAAGAATCTTGTCTGTTTACACGATATCCACAAACAACAGTTTCTTTTTTCCAAGAAGATATAAGATTCTTAATATCGTGTGGATTGTTTTGTCCATCACCATCCATAGTACAAATCAAATCATTTTTTGCATGAAGCATGCCTGCAATCATGGCAGAACTTTGTCCTTGGTTTTCTTTAAATGAAAGTGCAGTAATTTTTCTGAAGGTAAGAATTTTTTCGAGTGTTTTATCACTACTTCCATCATCTACAGCAATGATTTCTGCTGAAGGGCACGCATTGATTGCTTCCTTTAGGACTGGAATGACATTTTCTTCCTCGTTAAAAAAAGGAATAATTAAAGAAAAATCTGTTTTCTTATCCATCAGGATTATGAAAGTGTTTGTTTGCGTGAAACTGGGGGATAAAACACGACTGCAACTAGGGTAACAATGAATAAAGAACCTATTACATCGCTGAGGAAATGCCCACCTTGTAAAATTCGCCCTAAACTTACCGACAATCCCCAAGTTGAAAAAAGGCAAATGGATAAAAGTTTCCATTTGCCCTTGAATAGGAGTGCCATGGTACACAAGTGAAATCCGGATGCGGCATGTCCAGAAGGGAAAGACTTATCCTTCTCTTTTGGATTAATTTCTAAAACGCTTTGAAATTTTTTGGTGCCTCCCAACTCAATACAGTTTACCGGTCTTGGTCTTCCCCACATTTCTTTTCCGATTAGATTAACAAAAATACCAGGTCCAGCAATCAGTGTTAAAAAAGGGAACATTAGATAAGGTATAGGGAGCTTAAGCTTAATGACTTTAAGTTTAATTAAAATGATCAGAATTAGACAAACTACGGTTCCTATCAGAGATGGAATTGGTCCCCAATTGTATAAAAATTGCCAAAAAAATTCACTTCCTTTCTCCCAACCATATTCTTGATGAATAGAAATACTAATTAGTAAATCGATATTCAGTACATCCACTATTATTAAGGAAAGTAAACCGAAGATAAAAACGAAACCGAAAATTAAAAACTTGTTTTGTCGCATCCGTTCTTTGAGCTTAGGTAGTTAGCTCATTGCTCTTAAAGCATCTTTGGTTTCATTTAATTTTGCTTCATTTTCAAGCAATTGATGCCTTGCACCTTCTACAACTTCCTGAGGGGCTTTATTAGTAAAGTCATTGTTAGAAAGCTTAGCTTTTAAAGAATTAATGACCTTTTCAAGATGAATTAAATCTTTTTCGAGCTTACTTCTTTCTGCCTTTAAATCAACTCCTGTTGACAAATCTAAATAAACTGAGCCAAGAGGTGTGACGATTGCAGGCATGCCATCAATTTGAGAATTTACCCGATTCAGTTCGGCTGCACCAACGGTAGTTAGGATGGATTCTTTATTTCTCAAAAGAACATCTGCTTTAAGGTCATCGGAGAAAAAAGAAAAAGCAACATTCCTGTTGTTGGACAAATTTCGCTCAGCTTTAAGAGATCGCATAGAAGTGACTAGGTCTCTAATTTGATCCATTTCATCAAGAACTTTTTTGTCCAGTGTAAGCCCACCAATCCCAATTTTTTGGAGCAGTTCGCCACCTGTTCCTGGGGTAACATCTTGAATTGATTTACCATTCGAAAAGCCAAGTAAAAACCAAAGTTCTTCAGATATAAATGGAGTGAAAGGATGAAGAAGTAATAAAATATGCCTTAAACAAATATCCTGCACAGCAAGGCATGTGTTTTTAGCATCACTGTCTTGAATTCTAGATTTTGAAGTTTCAATATACCAATCGCAAAAGTCGTTCCAGAAAAACTTGTAAATACTTTGTAAGACAGCATTAAATTCGAATTCTTCGTAGAGCTTTTCAACCTGATCAAGAGTTTCAACTAAGCGAAGCAGTATTGCTTTGTCATCATCGTTCACGGTACCTAGATCAATTCTCAAAACAATAAGTTCAACCAACGAATTATCCTCAAGAGGTGCACTTAGAAGTCGAAACCTAGAAACATTCCACAATTTATTACAGAAATTTCTGCCTTGTTCTATTCGTTCTTCTGAAAAGCGGATATCTTGTCCTTTGGGGGCAATACTCATAATTCCATGGCGCAGTCCGTCAGCACCATATTTGGCAATCAAGTCGAGCGGATCAGGAGAATTACCAAGAGATTTGGACATTTTGCGTCCTTTCTCATCTCTAATTATTCCGGTAAAATATACATTTTTAAATGGAATTTTGGAAGGAATTTCATTTTCAGGTATTAACTGATCTGTTTTATAGGATCTTCCTTTAAATTCAAGACCTGCCATAATCATTCGAGCCACCCAAAAGAAAATAATATCAGGACCGGTGACCAAGGTCGAGGTTGGATAAAAATAATCCAACCCTTTTTCTTTCATAGCATCTTCATCGGGCCAGCCAAGTGTGGCCAATGGCCAAAGCCAAGATGAAGCCCAGGTATCCAAAACATCTTCATCCTGTTCCCAATTTTCAATGTCTTTGGGTGGAGTTTCTGAAATGTACCAGTTGTTTGGGTCAGATCGCATTTTTCCTTTCTTATACCATGCAGGTATTCGATGACCCCACCAAAGTTGTCTGCTTATGCACCAATCCTGTATATTGTCAAGCCAGTGGAGGTATGTTTTTTCCCATCTTTGCGGAAAGAATTTGATATGTTTGTCCAATACCGATTTTTTCGCCTCTTCTACCCTTGGATATTTCAAAAACCATTGTTCGGACAAACGAGGTTCGATTGGAACATCTGCTCTTTCTGAAAAACCGACATTATTTAGATGTTTTTCCTCTTCGATTAAGAGACCTTCATCTCTAAGCCGGTCAGCAACCAATTTCCGTGCAGAAAATCTTTCTTTTCCAACAAAATCAACTCCTGCTAATTTGTTTAATGTCCCATCGGGATTCATGATTTCAAGCATCGGCAGGTTGTGACGCTGAGCTATCTCAAAATCCAGACGATCATGTGCAGGAGTAATTTTAAGAATGCCTGTTCCGAAATCTTTTTCGACAGCTTCGTCAGCAATTATGGGAAGTGCCTGAGCATTTATCGGTCGCATGACATGTTTGCCTTTAAGGTTAACCCATCTGGGGTCTTCAGGATGAATTGCCAAAGCAACATCTCCAACGATTGTCTCAGGTCGAGTAGTGGAAACTTCCACATATGCACCGGGCGTTTCCACAATCTTGTATCTAATCTTGTAAAGTATGCTTTCCTGAGGCTTCATAATTACCTCTTCATCGGAAAGGGCTGTAAGGCTTGCGGGGCACCAGTTGACCATTCTTTGACCTCTGTAAATGTATCCTTTTTTGTAAAGTTTTACGAAGGCTGAAATGACAGATTTTGAGTAATCCTCGTCTAGAGTATGAACATTTCTTGACCAATCACACGAACAACCAAGCTTTTTTAGTTGTTCTAGAATAATCCCTCCATGTTTGTCCCTCCACATTTTTGCATGTTCCAAAAAGTTCTCACGCCCTAAATCAGCTCTCGTTTTTCCTTCATTTCGTAAAAATTGTTCAACCTTTGTCTGAGTAGCTATGCCAGCATGGTCAGTTCCGGGAAGCCATAGAACAGATTTTCCTTTTTGTCTGGCTCTTCTTGCCAAGATATCCTGAATTGTATTGTTCAAGACATGCCCCATAGTTAAAACCCCTGTTACATTTGGAGGAGGTATGACAATAGCAAAACCATCTTTTTCTGAATCTACTTTTCCAGAAAAACAATTCTCGGAAATCCACTTATTATACAAGCGATCTTCAACTTCTGTCGGTTGATAAGCCTTGTCCATTAACTTGGTTTTAAAATAAAGGTGTAAATTGGTTTATAAAATTGGACAATTAATACTATTGAAAGTGAATCATGGCAACCTTCAACGATACCGGGAAAATGCCTTCGTATTGCCAGTTTGAAAAAGTTTTATGTTAGATTTTTTAAGGAAAGGTGTAAGAAAAAACCCAGAAATGAAGCCACCCAAATGGGCAGCAATTGCTACACCTCCTGCCGATTCCATGGAAGAAGGAAATGCAATGACTTGTTGAACTAACCAAAACCCAAGTACAATGTAGGCAGGTACATACAAAGTTCCGATGAAGAAAATAATCCAGTAAAAAACCCTCACATTCGCTTTTGGATAAAGAAGAATATATCCTCCTATTACACCGGAAATTGCTCCTGATGCACCTACCATCGGAATCTGAGATTCCGGATTTGTTAATGCTTGGGCAAAAGCGGCAAGGATTCCGCAACTAAGGTAGAAGATTAAGTACCATATTTTACCCAACGCTTCCTCCATATTATCACCATAGAGATAAAGAAAAAGCAAATTTCCTAACAGGTGAAAAATACCACCATGACTAAACATAGATGTGAAAATTGTGCTCCACTCCCAAGCACTATTTTGAAAAGAAAAATTCGAAAACTGACTGAAGAAAGTTGAGGGAATAAAACCGAAGCTTGAAAAGTATACGGCCTTTTCCTCCACTCCCAACGGAAGTTGCCACGCAAAAAAAACCCATATGTTTGTTAAAATAAGTAACCAATTAACGATTGGGAATGAACGAGTTGGATTATCATCCCGGTAAGGAAAAATGATCATTGTATGTTGATTTATCTCAAGTCATTATGAAATGCAATCGTCATGAACTTGCTTGAATAAGTAATGTATAAATTTTTTAATGATGTCCATTTGGATATGGAAGACCGACCACATCAAAGACTAGCAGTTTTTCAAAGTGATTCAGGGGTGACTCTATCCTTTGGCGAGAAAACTTATTTTGTTTCGCTTGAGGATCCTTTTTACAACATCGCCTTAAAGTCAATTAAGCAAAATGATTATGTCCCGTTTTATGTGGAAATTGCAAAGAGGGAGGGCTTAGGTCCTGAATTTAGGGACGCGTTGCTTAAAGAAATAAATAAGCTTAAGGATAATTAATTTTGAATAGAAAAGCTAATTAGACATCAATGACATCGTCATTTGAGTTTTTAAAGCCGTTTGCACTATTTTGAGATCGATGAACTGATTTAAAATTTTGGGCAAAATTGGTTTTTAAGCTTTGTGAAATGTATTTTCTGAATTTAGGGACCATAATTGCAAACCCAAAGAGATCAGTCAAAATACCGGGTGTTAAAAGTACTATTCCTCCGATAACGATCAAAGCCCCTTCAATCAATTCATCGGTAGGAGGTCGACCGCTCTTTATTTCGCTTTGTATCCGTGACAGTGTGGAAACTCCCTGCTGTCTGGCAAGAGAAGCACCCAGTATGCCTGTAAAGACAATCAGACCTATCGTGGGGAGAAATCCAATCCGAGCTCCAATCATCACCAATAAGTAAAGCTCGATCATGGGAATAAAGATAAATAGAAATAATAAACGAATAAACATCTTCCCTCATGGTAATTATTGGTTAAGGATAGACAAGGTTCGAAGTATTCTAAAAAGTATTTTTATCATCAATCGATTAGTCTATTTCCTAAAGTTCCATCATTGATAACAATGAACAAAGTTTATTTTGTTATGTAATGAAAAAATCAATTATGCTTTACGATTGCGATTTATAAGGACGCATGGAAGATTTATAGACTCCTCATTATTTTGTAGTAGCAGTTTCTAATTCCCAATTTTTATGCAGGCTTTCAAGGAAAATACCGATTCAATTCATCGGATTGATCCCGACAGTAAGGGCGCTATTGCCAGTCGTTTTAATGAATTAGTTAATTCACTTGAAAACGGGGAGGATCAAGAAGTTCAAGATCAGCTAAAAAGTTTTCATCATTCGGATCTAGCGGATGCTATTGGTTTACTTCCAGGTAATTTGAGAAAGCGCTTACTCGAATTGGTCAAAGTTGATTTGGATCCGGACCTCTTATTTGAGCTTGAGGATCATCTGCGCAAGGAAGTTACGGATCAACTTTCGCCCAAAGAGGTGGCTGAGGTAATTACCGAGATGGAATCCGACGAAGCCGTGCAGGTTTTAGAGGATATGGGAACGGATGAAAGAAACGAAGTTCTTAGTGAAGTTCCTGAAGACGAACGGGGAGATATTGAAATTGGATTGGCTTATCCAGAAGACAGTGCAGGTCGAAGAATGCAAACTGAGCTGGTCAGCGTTAATAATGACTGGACGGTTGGACAGACGATTGACTTTTTAAGAGAGGAAGATGATTTGCCAGAAGAGTTTTTGGATGTCTTTGTAGTCGATAAAGTACAAAAACCAGTCGGCGTTATTTCGCTTTCTCGAATTTTGAGGTCTCCTAGAAATACCTTAATGAGGGAAATCGT
The DNA here is from genome assembly GCA_002694035.1 of Opitutia bacterium. GTDB lineage: Bacteria > Verrucomicrobiota > Verrucomicrobiia > Opitutales > Seribacteraceae > Seribacter. The sequence continues at coordinate 10,039 of NZKY01000041.1, read as the reverse complement.
TGATGAAACTCAGGTTATAGTTCCAGCAGAGATGCTTCAGGAAGAAGTAGCTTTGCTTTTTGAAAAATATGATCTGACGACATCCGGAGTTGTTGATCAATCTGGTAAGCTTATTGGAATGATTACAGTGGATGATGTAATGGAAGTTGCTCGAGAGGAATTTGAGGAAGATGTACTTCTCCTAGGTGGAGTGGGGGAGGAATCGGTTGATGACTCGGTTGTTCAATCATCGCTGAAGCGTTTTACCTGGCTATTGGTTAATTTGGGCACAGCGATAATAGCTTCCATGGTTATAGGAATTTTTGACGGCACTTTAAAAGAGATGGTAGCTTTGGCCGTACTCATGCCTATAGTTGCATCAATGGGAGGGAATGCTGGTACGCAGACTCTAACAATTACCGTAAGAGCATTGGCTACTAAGGAGTTGACGAATTATAATGCTTTCAGAACCTTCAGGAAGGAGTTGGCGGTCGGACTAATAAATGGAATCGTTTTCGCTCTGCTTGCTGGACTTGCGGTAGTGCTTTGGTTTAATGACTTGGATAACCGTTTTGTACTTGGAGGCGTAATAGCAGGTGCGATGATAATCAATATGATTGTTGCAGGTGTTGCAGGTGTTATTTTGCCTTACAGTCTTGATTATTTCGGGGTAGATCCGGCCGTTGCATCTGGCGTTTTTGTTACTACGGTAACAGATGTCATTGGCTTTCTGGCTTTCCTCGGTCTTGCATCGTTGATTTTAATATGAACATTGAAAAAAATAGAATCCTGATAACGGGTTCTACTGGTTGCATAGGTACACACGCAGTTCATACTCTTTTAAACGAAGGGGTAGGAGATGTCTTTGGTTTTAATAGATCGGAACCCGCTAATGAATTTTCGGAAAATTATCACTTTATTCAAGGTGACTTGTCAGATCCAACCTCAATAGAGCGTGCTGTAAATGAAGTTCAGCCAACACATGTAATTCATTTAGGTGCTTTACAAACTCCAGATTGCCGAGATTTTCCAATAAAAGGATTAGAAGTTAATGTGCTCGGGACTGCGTATTTATTTAGGGCCTGTCAAAGACTTAGTAATCCGTTGGAGCGATTTGTTTTTGCCAGTTCAAGTGCAGTAAATGGAAATCGTTCTCTTTATGGCGAGAGCGGGGTAAGGCCTGAAGATCCCTATCATCCATTTAATTTATATGGGTATTGGAAAGTTTCAGGAGAGGGGATGGCTCAAGCATTTCACCAAGCTTGTGGAACCCCAACCGTTTCCTTGCGCTTAGCCACAACCTACGGGCCTGGTCGGGACCGTGGATTCACTGCTGCCATGACTTCAGCGATAAAATCATTGGTTAATGGAGAAAGCTTTCTGATTCCGTATCGCGGTAAGGAGCATTATCATTTTTCTCTCGATGTTGGTGCGGGTTTCGCAAGGGCTGCTATTGACCCATTTGATGGATATGGTGTCTTCAATTTACTGGGTGAAACAAGTTCGATTGATAATTTCATCGAATTAATTCAAAAAGAATCCCTCAGTCTCGGGATGAAAAGCCAAAATATTTCTTATGCAGAAGGTGCCAAAAATTCACCCTTTATTTACGATCTTAATGACGAGGCTACCAAAGAAACTTTTCCTAAAATGCCAAAAACATCTTTATCGGAAGGGATTCATCAATCCCTGAAATACTTTCGGGAAAATACTTAAAAAAGAAAAAAATTAATAAATTTTTCAACAAGCACTTGACATAAATATATATTTAGTGTAAATACATATTTAAATCCCTTAATTAAATATGATAACTAACTTAATCTCATTCATCGTCATCCTAAGCGTATCAACCAGCGGTCTTTGGTTCCTCACTCAAATCTGAAGAATTACTTTCAATTTCTTTTTCTTCACATTGCTGATTTTGTGAATTCATCCGATCCGTTTTTTCTTCCTGTTCCACTTCTTCACGAATTTTTTCGACAAGAGAAATCGCATCATTTCTCTTTCTTAAGGAGCGTTCCTGAAATTTAGCCACTTGTATAAGAGCGTCACTTTTATCGAAGTATGCTTGCATAATATGGTAAAAGCATGTGCCGCCAAGACCAGATAAGATTACGCTCGCAAATAGAATAATCACCTTGTAGTCCGGGTGCTCCATTGCAAAGTTGTAAGCAATGCAAACCATTACAAATACGACCCCAATTGCAGAGAACAAAACTAGATTTCTAGATGTTCTGTAAGCACTATTTCTCCTTATTGAAGAGAGCGTTTCTTCGCCAGAATTCTTACTCTTAGTCATATAATTAAAGAATTCCTTGTAATCATTTTTTCGCAAGCCTGAATAAAAGTTTAATGCATTAAGTTAATCTTTGATTTTAGATTTTGAATATTGCGTTCTGAGTATCGATTTTACCAAGATTGAAATATATGAAAAAATTCACTTTGTTCTTTATTTTAATCTTTTCTTTCTTCGGATGTGGTGAAGAGACTCCTGTCCAATCTTCGGAACGAACTTTCAGCACATCTCAAAAAATAGATAGCATTGAATTGAGTGAACATAACAGATTAATGGCAGAACAAAATTCTCTTCTAGTTGAGCTAGAGAAAAAGTTTGAACAATTAGTAACAGAAAGTGATCTTCGTGCCGCTGAGGACGCTAAAATTATAAATGAATTAGAAGCACAAATTTTAACCCTGAACAACTCACTCGATAAATACATATCTGAAATTTCGGAATCAAGAAATTCTTTAAAGGAAATTAAAAAAATTGGATCCAAAGAATACCAGATTATCTACGAAAGATCTAAAAACCTAGATCACGAACAAGCGATACTTCTGTATGAGGAATTTCTTAATGAGTTTCCTAACAGTCCGGTTTCATCTCGAGCTCGTTCACGAATAAAATTTCATCAAACTGAAATTAAGATTTTGGATAATCGTAAAAGTTCCCGCCCCCTTAATCTCTGGGAGGCAAAAGTAAAAGGGGAGGGCATGTTTGCTCGTGCTGTTAAGGAGGAAGAAATTTTCCAGTTGGTGGGTAGAAGGCCCGATTCCACAAAACGCGGGTCGAGTTCAGAGTATAGACAAAGAATTTATGTATGGCGTGATTCTGTTATAGATGGAGGCTACCACGATCTTATAATCGAAACCACGGACGGAAAAGTGGATCGTATTTCGAGATCTGAATAAGAATTGGTGTCAGCGAGTACGAGCGTCAATGCAGATTGCTTCTTTTGTGCTGCGTGCCAAAATCAGTCCATTACTCAATATTGGGGTACTCCAACATTTTCCATCTAGGACTTTCTTGCGTGCCAATTCATTGTATTGGTTTGGAGTTGCTTCTACAATTGAAAGCTCTCCGTTATCTGCCAGAGCAATTAATTTATTTCCAGAGAGAATAACATTGCCAGGTCCATAACCATCTTCGCTCCATTTTATCCTTCCTGTGGATAATTCAATACACTGTAAAGGACCGTTTCCATATTTTTTAAAACTAAACATACCGTATAAGTGTCCATCATGGTAAATGGGTGTGCTCCAATGATTAAACATATCATTCTTTTTACGCCAAACCTCTGTGCTGCTGAATCTTATTTCATTTTTACTAATTTTATACAACCCAGCACCGACTCCATAACCCGCTGAACAATAGACCAAATCGCCCGCCACTACCGGGGAGGCAGCTGTGGAAACTTTAAAGGGGAATTCTTGCCTCCATAATTCTTTTCCAGTCTGTGGAGCAACAGATACAAGGCCGGAATTACAAAAGAATATAATTTGGCGAACTCCATGAATTGTCGTCGCTATGGGAGTGGCATGAGTGGCAATTTCATTACCCGTTTTCCAGATTAATTCTCCATTTTCTCTATTGAATGCAAGAAGGCTTTGTCCTGCTCCGCCGCCATAAACAATTACTAAATCTCCCTCAATTAAAGGAGCAGAGGAATTTTTCCATTTTATATTTATTCCAGCATGTTCCTTGATTACATTCACATCCCAGAGAATTTTACCGTTTTCTGCATTTATACAATACAGGATCATATCCGAATCATATACCCATACTTTTCCGTTAAAAACGGAGGGTGTAGACCTTGGACCGTCTCCCCCACTATTGTTCGGTGCACCTGAGTTGCCACCGCCACTCTTGTAATCCATTCGACAAAGCCAGGTGCTCCACAAACGTTTTCCTGTTCGGGTATCAAGAGCAATACAGATTTCACGCATCAAACCGTCTTCGTCTTCTTCAGCAATTAATGTGAACGCTTTCGATCCTTCACAGGAAAAAGAACTAAATCCAAGTGGGGTATCAGCTTTCCATTTTTGGGCACTGTTCTTTTCCAGCCACGCTGCCGATGTAATAAGTTCATCCGTTTTATTATCGGATCGACGACCATGATATTGATTCCAGTCGATTGAAAAGACCTGAGATAATCCCAGGGTAATGATCGTAAGAATAAGAGATAATTTTTTCATATTTTACAGCTCATTGTCTTTTTTGTTTAGCTTGAGACAAGGAAGAATCTTATAACAAGAAACTATTTTTTTCGAAAGCGCATTTTGTAAAGGGCTATAACAAGAAACAATGTTACTAAAAAATACCATGGGAACCAACCAAGTGCCTCGACAAAGATTGCATCCTGTTGATTTTCCTGCCCTTGGCTAATCAAAGGATCTACTCCTCTTAGTTTAATCCACGCAATCAAACTTGAGTATAACAAAGATACCGCTCCGTAAGATACATTTGTTGAGAGACCACGGAAACTAAGTACAGTTGCCCGTTTATCGGAGGGAGCCTCTTCATTAAGGTAGCGACTGGCGAGGTAATTCATAGATTGCATAGTTGCATAGAGAAGAACCGCTGGGATGATACCCCAATAGGGAATGGCTTTAGATATACCAAGCAGACCGACCATAAGCAGGGTGCAGAGAAGAAAAAAGTTTTGAATTGGAGATCTTTGGTCAGCTAATTTTTTTGCAATTCGGGGAACAAAATAACCCATTAGAGACATGCCTGATGCCACAACTCCAAAGGTTGCGAGGGGTAAATCAATCACACTCCAATAGGCACTTGCAATGGTGAGGAATTGACGGATTACATTGTCGAGAACCATGGATGCTAAAAGAATACCAAAAGGAAGAGGAGTCTTCCATATCCATGAGCCTGCTGAAAGAGTAGTGCCAAATGATTGCCGCATGGTTTCCAATGCCGTTTGACTTTTGGTCGCAGTTTTTTGTTCCTTCATGCCCAAAGCCGCAACGAGTACGACGAGCGAGGAAAGAAAAGTAAGAAAGATGGGTGCTTTTACCAGTGCTTCCGGGGTGAAGGAATAATCAACCCCAATGAAAGAAAGGCAAAGATTAATAAACGAGGAATCGTAAAAAGCTGAACCTGTCATCATGGCAAAGAAAAAAGCAAGAGAGGTATAACGCTGTGCTTTTTCGAGTACTTCCCCCCATTCTTTTTCTCTCCCTGCTTCTTTGAGGGAATCATAGGCGAGGGCTTCGTCTGCACCGCTAACAGCTGCCTCAGCTAATCCGCTAACGATACGATTTAGGGCAAAGAGTAGAAAAACATATTCACTCCCGTTCATCGGGGCGAAAAGAAGGGCAAGCATTTCCACGACCATACAAATAGCTCCAAGAATCAAGAGCTTTTTTCGTCCAAGAGTATCAGCCAGAGCACCTGATGGCACCTCCAGTAAGATAATAGTCAATGCCCAGATTCCGTTGAGAATGCCAAAATCCTCCCAGCTTAATCCATGCTCGAGAAAAAGGAGTGCATAAACAGGATAATAAAACCGAGCATTGAAAAGCATGCGAAAGCAGATGAAACGCTGGATGTTTTGATCAGCTGACTGTGCTTTATCAATGTTGCTCATTTATTGGTGGTGTAAAAAAGAGGTAATGAATGGATCGGGTTTCAAAAATACGCAAGCTAACTGAAAATTCACTTGCCAACAAACAAGCAAGAAGATTCTCCTTTTTCTATATGTCAGATAAACCCAATATTTTATGGATTTGTACGGACCAGCAACGTTTTGATACGATTCGAGCACTTGGGAATTTACATGCCCAGACTCCTAGACTTGATCAATTAGTCAAAGAGGGCACAACATTTACAAATGCCTTTTGCCAAAGCCCAGTTTGTGCTCCCAGTCGTGCATCTTTTCTAACTGGTCGCTACCCAAGAACAACGAGGTGTCGGCAAAATGGCCAGTCGATTCCGGCTGATGAAGTTTTAATTTCTAAAATATTTTCAAATGCGGGGTATAGTTGCGGCTTGGCTGGAAAACTTCACTTGGCTTCCTGTTCAGATGGAAAAGTCGAAAAAAGAACGGATGATGGATACGATCCTTTTCATTGGTCACACCATCCACAACCCGATTGGGAAGAAAATGAATACACCAAATGGTTAAAGCAAAAGGGGCAGGATTGGTTCGAATTGCAAGGTGAGAAAATTAATTCTTATGTTCATCACGGTCCACCGGCAGAGTTTAGTCAGACTGCCTGGTGTGCGGAAAAGACAATTGAATTTATTAGGTCAGAAAAGGGAAAACCATGGTTTTTTAGTTTTAATTGTTTTGATCCACATCATCCATTTGATCCGCCAAAAGAATATCTGGAACGGTTTAATTTTGAAGATATGCCTTTGCCAAGTATGCATTCCGAGGAAGCGGATGCTAAAACAACATTTCAAAAACTCGACCGTATATGGGCACATAATAACCCGGGCGAATTTCATGTCGATGCCATGTCTGATAATGATAGGAGAACGGTCTACGCAGCTTACATGGCTATGATTTCACTGATTGATGATCAGGTCGGAAGAATTCTGGATGTACTGGAAGAGACTGGTCAGGCAGAAAATACAATGGTAATTTTCATGTCCGATCATGGGGAAATGCTTGGGGATCACGGGATCTATTTTAAAGGACCACATTTTTATGACTGTCAAATGCGAGTGCCCTTAATTGTCAGATGGCCAAGAGGAGAGGTTTTACAAGATAGACGGGTAAATGGATTCGTTGAATTGATTGATTTAATGCCAACCTTTCTTGATGCTGCCGGATTGGAAACTCCCTCTGCCGTCCAAGGAAAAAGTTTACTTCCGTTATTAGTGGGTGGTGAGGAACCCATGCATTGTCGAGACCAGGTATATGCTGAATATTATAATGCATGGACTCATAAAGAAGCTTACGGGACTATGCTCCGTACAAAGGATTGGAAAATTGTGGTTTATCATGGAACAAATCAGGGTGAATTTTATTGTTTGAAAAATGATCCTGACGAATTTTTTAATCTCTGGAATATTTCAGAATTTGAAAAAGAAAAGCAGGAATTAATTTTAAAATGTTTTGATGCATCTGTACTTTCCATGGATCCAGATCCTCCTCGACTTGGTCCGTTTTAAAAATATTTTTTTCAAAAAATAGAATTGGCTTGAATGGATTTTTAAGCATGTCAGTCTTCTACTTTTCTTCATTCCATGAACATACACGAATACCAAGCAAAACAACTCTTCGCTGAAGCGGGTGTAGCCGTCCCCAATGGGACTGTCGCTCAATCTGCAGATAATTTTGATCACGCTCTTTCTACATTGCCAGAAGGCAAGCCCATTGTTGTAAAAGCTCAGATACACGCTGGTGGGCGGGGAAAAGGAACTTTCAAGGATGGATTTCAAGGTGGAGTTCATGTTGTTTCCGATGCCGATGTGGCCAAGGAAAAAGCACTGGCCATGCTTGGTAATGTATTGGTAACCAAGCAGACCGGGGAAGAAGGCAAAGAGGTCGGCACCGTATACTTTACCGAAGCCTCCGATATTGAGAAAGAATACTACCTCGCTGTGCTGATGGATCGTGCCACATCAAAACCTGTGATCATTGCCTCCACTGAGGGTGGGGTGGATATTGAAGAAGTCGCGGAAACAACTCCCGAGAAAATTTTAAAAGTGCTTGTGGATCCGGCTCTTGGATTAAGACCTTATCAGGCACGACAGATTGCTTTTGGATTGGAGTTATCCGGCGATTCTTTCAAGCAATGTGTCAAATTGGTGACCAAGCTATACAATTTCTTTTGGACAAAGGATTGTTCCCAAGTCGAAGTGAATCCATTAATTACCACACCTTCCGGTGATGTACTTGCCTTGGATGCAAAAGTAAATTTTGATTCGAATGCATTATTTCGTCATCCGGATGTGGTGGAGCTTCGTGACTTAAGCGAAGAGGATCCTAAGGAAGTGGAAGCTTCTAAATTTGATTTGAATTACATCGCCCTTGACGGAAATGTTGCCTGTATGGTTAACGGAGCGGGACTTGCGATGGCTACGATGGACATTATCAAACATTATGGTGGATCCCCTGCCAATTTCCTAGATGTAGGAGGAGGCGCTAATGAAGAACAAGTGGAAAATGCCTTCCGTATTTTGGTTTCCGATGACTCTGTTAAAGCCATCCTTGTTAATATTTTCGGTGGAATCATGAAATGCGATGTGATCGCCACCGGTATTGTTAACGCTGCCCGTAAACTCGACATGAAAGTTCCCTTAGTTGTTCGCCTCGAAGGCACCAATGTTGAGCAGGGTAAACAGATCCTTGCCGATAGCGGCCTCGCCCTTGAGCCTGCAGATTCCCTAGCCGAAGCGGCAGAGAAGATCGTTAAACTAGCTGCAGAATCCTAATCACAGAAGAAAGGAAAAATTTTAGATGAGCGTTTTAGTAAACAAAGACACAAGACTTGTTGTTCAAGGAATTACCGGGAGTGCCGGAAGTTTTCATACTACTCAATGCATGGAGTACGGAACCAATGTGGTGGCCGGCGTAACACCCGGAAAGGGCGGTCAGAAATTTCAGGATTCCGTTCCAGTTTTTGATACTGTACAAGAAGCAGTCGATAAGGAAGGTGCTAATGTAGCCGCCATTTATGTACCACCCCCCTTTGCTGCTGATTCCATCCTGGAAGCGATTGATGCGGAGATTCCTCTTGTGATTGCAATCACGGAGGGTATCCCTGTCCGCGACATGGCTGAGGTAAAAGCACATCTTGCCACCTCTAATACCCGTTTGATCGGACCAAATTGTCCCGGAATCATTACTCCCGGTGAGTGTAAGATTGGAATTATGCCTGGTTATATTCACAAGCCTGGTAAAGTGGGTATCGTTTCCCGTTCTGGAACTTTGACCTACGAAGCAGTTTGGCAGATTACTTGCACCGGTCACGGCCAGTCCACCTGTATCGGGATTGGTGGAGATCCAATTAATGGAACCAGTCACTTGGACGCTGTAAAGTTGTTCAATGAAGATCCTGACACCGAAGCCATCATTTTGATTGGAGAAATTGGTGGTACTGCTGAGGAAGAAGCCGCTGAATTTATCAAGGAAAATGTAGACAAGCCCTGTGCTGCTTTTATTGCCGGACGCACGGCACCTCCAGGCCGTCGTATGGGACATGCCGGTGCGATTGTTTCAGGAGGGAAAGGAACGGCTGAAGCAAAAGTGGAAGCCTTGCTTGATGCTGGTATTTCAGTGGCCGAAACTCCGTCCCATATTGCCGAGGCACTCTTTAAGGTTTGGAATCCCTAAGCTTTAAAATGAATTAAGAACTTTTCTCCAAGTTCTGCTTCGGGAATGAGTTCGTCCAGATTCCATATTTTTGCAGGATGTAGTCCTGAACTTTTTAGTTCCTCCGTGTAGTCGCCACCTTTCAAATAAAGGATTCCATTTGCCGGTGAGTGTTTTGAACCCTTGGAAATTTTGTCGCTTACCCATCCAAAGAAAGTAGGCATGGCGGTAACTGCTCGGCCCAAGATGAAGTCGTATGTTCGTTTTTTGGGGAGTTCCTCAACCCGCCCACGCTTGACATCGGTATTGGTAAGATTGAGCCGTTTGACCATATCTTCCACTACCATTACTTTTTTCCCAATCGAGTCCATTAGAGTAAAGCGTGCTTGTGGATAGCAAATCGCGAGAGGGATACCGGGCAGCCCACCACCCGTGCCCACATCGAGCACCCGAGCTTTGGGCATGAGCCGAAGAAATTTGGTAATGGTCAGGCAATGAGCAAG
>NZKY01000040.1 GCA_002694035.1 Opitutia bacterium | reverse complement strand
TCGTTTACTTCAAGCAAAGGATTAAGATTAATTAGGGATATAAAATCACTGCCGTCTAATATTAGTTAAATTTATAAACTTAAGTTGATCATTCATTGTAATAACAAATTTACATAATTAACTAAAATCTAAAAAGGATACTTTCAATAAACAAGGTAAAGCAGATTGAAACTTTTGAATTACCAAGGCTTGGATTAAGTAATCTTGGAAATTGCAATTTTTCAGAAATAATATTAATTATTAAATTTATGAACATTAAAGCATACTTAAAACCACATTGCGGATGGAGTATGGGAGTACGAGCTATTATGGAAAAATACTCTCTAGAATACCAAGATCTTGACATCATTAATAACCAAAATTTATACGCAGAAATGGTTGAAAAGTCTTCACAACCACTTTCACCATGTGTCGAAATTGACGGAGTTATGTTAGCGGATGTAAGCGGAGAAGAAGTAGAAAACTACCTTTTGAGTAACAAACTAGTTGATGAATCTTCAAAATCTACCTCAGTTCCTATCAATTCGCCGTGCTCAGATGAAGAACATGAAAAACAGGCAATGAATGATACCGAAAGTTCACCGGTAAGATTTTTCTAAATCATAAACTAACTTAATTCACCATGGCTTATGTAGTAACTGAAAAATGTGTTGATTGTAAATTCACTAGTTGTGTATCCGTTTGCCCAGTTGATGCATTCCATGAACTACCTGACAGACTTTACATTAACCCAGAAACTTGCATCGATTGTAATGCGTGCATGGATGAGTGTCCCGTTGAAGCGATATTTCCTGATATGGATGTACCAGACGAACTTCAAGATTGGATAGCCTTGAATGAGCAAGCTGAAGACCATCCCCAAATCGTCGGGCAAATTGATGCTCTCAAGGGACCAAANTGCGTTGACCCAAACGCAGACCAATAATTTATAATTCTACTTCCTGCAAATTAAGCAAACCTGAATTAGGTTTGTAGCAAAAATTCTATGNAATTTGTTGAGGTTGACTTTTTAGCTTATCAATATAAATAAATTGTCAACAAAACTTTTTATCTTGCCCAAATNATGAAAATTAGAATTACAGGATGCGATATTGATNTTAAACAAAAGAAAACTGATATAATAGATATAGCAAATGGAAAAAGAGAATTTTCANTATATTTTTTTAAAAATCCAGTACTAATCAAAACNAAAATTGGTCTACACGATGTGGGTACTGGTGATTGCGTACTAATAGCACCAGGATTTCCCCATTACATCAAGAGCAAAGGTGAACAATGGACCTACGATTCATTATCTTTTAAGGGAACTGATGCATCAAGACTTATTGGTCAGCTAAATTTNGAGGTTAATGAGGTTTATTCACCACTACAAACATATTTCATTGATGCACTACTTGATAAAATNTCGAAGGAATGTCGGTCTCTCGACATGATGTGGGACCGAGTCGTTGCTTCTAGCGTGGACGAGCTTCTTACTAAAATTATTAGGTTCTCGAAACAGGATTTTGTGTTGTCCATGCCTGATCACTCACAAAACCTTAGAGATCTAAGATCTGAAATACACGAGAACTTTCACTTACCATGGACCATCAAAATGATGGCCGAAAAATTGGATTTAAGTTCAAGCAGATTTGCCTCGCTATACAAACAAGAATTTAAGACTAGTCCAACAGAAGATCTTATCAGAACAAGAATCACACAAGCAAAAAAAATGCTTTCTACAACAAAAGTTAGCGTAAAGCANGTTTCTGTAGCATGTGGATTCGAAAGCGTTCACTATTTTCATAGAGCATTCAAGAAAAGAATAGATATAACTCCAAAACATTATCAAAATTTTAAACTATCTATGAAGGGTTCGATTCCATCTACTGAAAAAACATTTTCTCTAGATGGTCTTTCTCTTGATTCAGATTTTTCTGGTNCTATGGAAATAATTGACGGAGAGATTGTCTTTCATGGCAGCAACTCTGAATGGTCTAAATTTCTAGGATATCCACCAGAAATTTTTAAGGAGAAACCTTTTCTAAACTTCATTTCCCCTGAGGATGTTGATATAGCGAGGGAGACTGTTAACAACCTTATTGAAGGTCAGAATGTAAAAGATGTTTCTGTTAAGCTATTAAANAATGATGGAACAACCGCACAAATTGAATTTTCTGCTATAAATAGAGGAAGCTCTTTTTTTTGGTTCGCAAAGAAAGAACTAGTTGANAATTAGTCTTATTNAAAAGTTTTTATTATCCTTCAAATTTTATTGGGGTTGCCAACTAAAATTCCCAGCTCCGACACCATCAATTTTCTTTTGCTTTCCATCATTTATAGTAAATCTTAAATTTTCTAGAGAAGAGCAATGGCACCTAAAGGACCCCTCGATCTTTAGGTCGTAAATCCACCCTTTTTCAAGATCCTTAAAATCTAGTGGTGCACCTTGACCAAGATCGTCTATTATTAGAAGCTCAATTGGACCGGTTGCAAATAATCTTAATTTAAATGCATCGTCACCATCTTTATCATCAATCTTATTTAGACTAGAGTTTGCAGTTCCATCTAGAAGAACCTCATTGATTGAATTTTTAGCCTCATTCTCAATCAAACCTTCCTCATTCATCTTCTCATCTGACCAATCAATAATTAATAACAAAGAAATTACCCCTACTATTAATATAGATGAAATGATAAGTATGATTTTTTTAAAATCAACTACTTGATTTGCTGTTATTTTCTTAGAAGTTATTGAACTACTCGTTTGATCAGCTTCCGAGTCACCTCCAGTTATTGAACCAAGCGAAATTCTAGAAGACTTATTCTTTACATTGCCCAACTCTAAATCTAGATCCGCCAAAACAGCCTCTTGGTCAAGATCAAGGAAGCGAGCATATAAACGAACAAAGCCTCTGAGATAAACCTCAGGAAGGTTAATGTCAAAGTTTCCAGATTCAAAAGCACTCAAATAATCACCACGTATTTTAGTGCTCTCGGTAGCCTCCCTTAGGGATATACCCTTACGGTTTCGTGCTTCTTCTAGTTTCTGACCAATAGCCATATCGTAATTTCTATATGTAAATTAAAATTTGCAAGCTAGGATTTACTTAATCTTACAAATCCATCAAAATTTCTCTTCCTTGACCTGCAATATCTGGACCCACCAGACCTCTATCTTCAAGATCATCCATAATTCTAGCTGCTCGATTATAACCAATACTTAATTTTCTTTGGAGATTAGATGTCGAAGCTCTTTTAGTTGTTCTAATAATTTCAATCGCTCTTCTCGTCATAGGATCATCGTCAGAGTCACCATCCTCCCCTAGTACATCTTCCTGTCCTGCAGACTCTATTTGTTCTCGCACCTCTTCAATTATTTGTGGAGGACCATTAATTTTTAGATATTCCACTATGCCATTGATCTCATCGTCACTGACAAAAGCACCCTGAGCTCTTGCAAAAGTTGAGCTACCTGGAGGTATAAATAACATATCGCCTTTACCTATTAAAGCCTCAGCTCCCTTCCCATCTAAGATTGTTTGACTGTCTCTATATGATGCAACTCGAAAAGAAATTCTACTTGGAAGGTTTGCTTTTATAACGCCAGTAATTACATTCACGGATGGTCTTTGAGTAGCGATAATTAGATGTATCCCTGCTGCTCTAGCTAGTTGGGCCAAACGAGCAATCCCAGTTTCTACATCTGCTTGTGCTACCATCATTAAATCAGCCAACTCGTCTATTATACATACAATGTAAGGTAGTTTATTTTCAGGTATTTCTAAGATGTCATCATCTCTAGGAACCTCAATGGATGATAAGGCAGCACGCTCTTCTGCTGTCATTTCAGCATCCATGATCTGTGCTTTTTCTTTTTCAGCTTTATCTTTTAATATTTTCGCATTGAAACCAGCAATGTTTCGGACACCAACCTTAGAAAAAATTTGATATCGTCTCTCCATTTCAACCAACAACCATTTCAATGCTCCTGGCACTTTTTTTGGTTCAGTAACAACCGGAATTAGCATATGGGGAAGATCATTGTAAACTTTCATTTCAACGATTTTAGGATCAACCATAATGAATCGAACATCTTCTGGGCTAGAATGATAGCATAGCGATGCAATTATTGCATTTATGCATACAGTTTTACCAGATCCAGTTGAACCAGCTACCAGTAGATGTGGCATTTTGGTTAAATCAGCAACGAGGGGCTTACCACTTGCTTCTTTACCAAGTACAATGGGTATTTCAGCTCCCGCCTCATGCCATGCCTTAGATTGTAAAATTTCCTTCATACAAACTGGCATTGGTACAGCGTTAGGAACTTCAATCCCTACGCACCCTTTTCCAGGTACTGGAGCAAGAATACGAACGCTTTCAGCTTTAAGTGCCATTGCTAAGTTTTTGTCAAGATTGGCAATTTTTTCAACCCTTACACCTGCTGCTGGATGCAAATCATACCTAGTGATTACCGGCCCGGTGTGTACCTCCCCCATTTCGACTTCAATTTTAAATTCCCTTAGAGTATCTTGTAATCTTTTGGCCTTTAATATATGGTCTTCATCACCGATTGCTTCTTCTTCTGGGGGATCCATTAAAAGGTGCATTGGCGGAAAATGATAATCACCTTTTCTTTCAGGAAACAACTCAATCGATTTCTCGGTTTTGGCAGCTCTTACAACTTTAAAACCTTCCATTCCTTCTGTTTCCATTGATTCATCTTCAGAGGAATTAATCTCCTTTTTAGGGGGCTCTTCTACTTTTTCATTTATTAGTGTTTGATCAGTTTTCTCATGCTTAATTGTTATATTATCAGATAAGTCACTAGATGAATTATCATGGATTGTCGAAGGCGAGGAATGAGACTTCTTAGATTTTGTAGTTGATGTAGCAACATTATCTTGGGAAACATCTCCAAAAAGAAGATCATTTTTAGGCTGACTTTTTAATGCAAATAGATTACTTAATTTGTTAAAAAATATCTCTGGTAATTTGAAACTGTCAGATTTACCTAAAGTGCCATTGTCCCCATCAAGCTGTTTTTTTTCTTGATTAAGTCGCCTTCTAAACCCCTCTAAATAATGAATGGGAGAAAAAGAAAAATGGAAACATAAACAGGAAAATAATATGATTAAGAATAAAATCATTGTACCAAAACTGCCCAACCAAATTTTAAATCCTCCTCCTAACTGATTAATACTTACTCCGATTGGTTGGCCAGAATATAATATCGCACCAATTGAACCTCCGGCACCATGAATATAGGAATTCGCATCTAAAATAGGTTTTTGCGAAGCAATACGACTTTCATCATCCCGAATATTTGCAAGTACACTTATGCTGACAATAACGGTTGAAATTGTAAGTGATTTGAATAGCTTTTCTTTTGCGTTTGTTTTTTTAACTGAAAGTAAACCAAGACTCCCAATTAACCATGGTAACAACCAAGCAGAAAGGCCGAAGATACCAAATAAACTATGTGCAGTAAAAGTTCCGAATTTGCCAAAAATAAGGGTTGATTCTGACTGCGGTGAAACATGATAATTGGCAGGATTATAATAAACTAAAACAACCAGTACTAATATAGCACAAAGAATTAAAAAGTAACCAATTAATACAAAGTTTTTTGGACTTGCTTTTGTTATACCAAGTTTATCCTCAATGTTTGCTTTTCCCATTAGTTTACCTTTATAAATTCACCACACCATACAACAATACAATATAGAACACGAATAAATGACTATTTTCAAGTTTGAACCAATCTACAAAAAAAGAATTTGGGGAGGAACAAATATTATTAGTGAGTTTCAAAGACCGAAAATGTCTTGTGATGAGCCGATTGGAGAATCCTGGGAAATTGTAGATCGAAAAGAAAATCAATCAGTAGCGATAAATGGTACGCTGAAAAATAAAACATTGAGATACATTATTCATAATCATAGCAATATGTTTATGGGACCGAACTGGAAACCCAAAAACGAATTTCCAATTCTTGTAAAATGGTTAGATTGTAATGCTAGATTAAGCCTTCAAGTCCACCCTCCCGAAAACATTGCACAACTACTTAATGGTCAGCCAAAGACTGAAAATTGGTTCATCGCCAAAGCAAAACCAAATGCTGGGCTTTTTATTGGTTTGGAAAATGGAGTTTCCAAAAATCAATTTCAAAAAGCGATTCACCAAGGAACGTTAAAAAAATGTTGTCAAAGAATTTCTTCGTCCGAAGGTGATTCAATATTAATTGAAAGTGGTCATTTGCATGCAATAGATAGCGGAAATCTAATCTTAGAAATTCAACAAAATTCTGACACAACCTATAGAGTTTACGATTGGGGTAGAGTTGATTCTAATGGGAATTCAAGAGAATTGCATATCGAAGAATCCTTAAAGTGCATAAATTTTAACATTTCAAATCCGGAAATTATAAATTATAAGTCAACAATTGGTGAAAAACTGTTAGCAGATTCAAAGCACTTTCGTATTAGACAGTTTAATTTAAATAAAAATGATAAGATTTTCATTAAAAAAAAGAATCAAGAATGTATGATTATTCATTTGGTAAGTGGTAAGATTAAAATCGGAAAGGAAATCATGAAATGTGGAGAGCAGGCAGTTTCTCCATACATCTCTGAATGTGTTATTAATTTGATTGAAGACTCAACATTTCTTGTCACTGACAGTTTTACAGGAAACATCCAAAACTAAATAGTAGACGATTTTAAGATAAGTCAAAATATGGAAAAAGAAATAAAAAAGACAGAAACATCTAATGATGTAAGCGAAAAAGCAAAGAATGGGGATAAATCTGTACAAGAGGAAATTACTGATCAGATTTCGGAAAATGAAAACCACAATCTTGAAAAAAAATTAGCAGAAGCTTATGGAAAGCATGATGACATACAAAATAAATACCTTCGTGTTCACGCCGATCTCGAAAACATAAAAAAAAGGTCGATCAGAGAAAGAGAAGATGCAGTCCTAAGAACACGTTCCCAATTGATAACTGATCTTCTACCCGTGTTAGATGCATTTCAAATGGGTATTAACGAAGCATCTAAAGAGGAAGAAGCTATGAATTATATTGAGGGATTTAAAATGGCAGTCAAACAGTTAGAATCTGTATTAGGTGAATATGGTCTCGTCCTCATAGACCCCAAAGAAGAAAGTTTTGATCCTAAATTCCATGAAGCCATTGGGTTTGAAGAAGACAATGAATATGAAATGGATATAGTCATTAAGACCGTTAGAAATGGATACAGATTGGGAGAAAAACTCCTTCGTCCTGCTAGTGTCATTGTAAATAAGCAAAAAGAAAGTTAGCTTAAAAATGTCGGAAGAAGATTTTTATAAGGTTCTTGGAGTAGATAGAAATGCATCAGATAGTGAAATTAAAAAAGCATATCGTAAACTAGCGGTAAAATACCACCCCGATAAAAATCAAGGGGATAGTGACGCGGAGGAAAAATTCAAAGAAATTTCCTCAGCGTTTGAAGTACTAAAAGATCCTGAAAAAAGAAGGAAGTATGATCAGTTTGGACATGATGCCTTTCGCGGAGGCGGTAGTGCTCAAGG
>NZKY01000039.1 GCA_002694035.1 Opitutia bacterium | reverse complement strand
ATGGTAGAATTTGCCGAATTAGAAATTCCTCCAAGTCCTCCTTGGACTGGACTTTTCCCAATGCGACCATTTCCTCAAGCCCATAGGAATGTGCATAACCGCCGGAGGGGAAAAGGGTATCGGTGGTCTGAATAAGTCCACCTAACCAGTCTGATTCTTTTGAATTCACACTCAAAATCAGGTTACCACATATTAAGATATTTAAGTAATTTTCCATTTCCATGATGATGAGAAGACGCAGCCATAACGGGCTGAAAAACTTCAATTGATTCATCAAAAGGAATTTGATTGCGTTCAAGCATCAGCTTCACCGCATAATCTCCTTCAACCAAAAGGTATGAATCACGAAATTGAGCGGGAAAATGAAGATTTCCAACTTGCCATGCCCTGTGTGCAGCCTCATGGGGGTTGGAATAAGGTATTTTGAAAACTGACTCCGGCTTTTGATCTATTACATAATTTCTATTTTCCTGCTTATGAAAACAAATTCCATTTCGAAGAGGCGATACNANATCAAAGCCGAAGTNNGTACCGTCTTCNGCCTGNCCTCGCCATCTCCTTTTGGCAAGTACTCTTCTTTCAACNGTTAANGAAATTTCATTTTGGTNATCACCCCGATTGACTGCATCCAGANTCCTGATGATGATCATGATCAAAATANGAAATATCTCTGTGCCAGCGGAACGACTTTAGCTGGTTCGCAATGCAACTCTTCTCCGTCTGCTTTGACCGTATAGGTTTCAGGGTCGACTTCCATTTTTGGCAATGAGTCATTTAAAATCATATCCTTTTTGCTGATCTCACGAGTGTTACATACAGGAATCAGAGTTTTTTCTAGACCAAGATTATGCAAAGATTCACATTCCATAGAAGCCCGACTCACAAAAGTCATTGAGGTGGAAGTTCGGGCTTTCCCAAAGGATCCGAATTGTGGACGATAATGCATAGGTTGTGGCGTAGGTATAGAGGCATTTGGGTCACCCATGTTTGCATATGCGATAAATCCACCCTTCAAGACCAGCTCAGGTTTAACACCAAAAAAAGCGGGCTTAAACAAAACTAAATCTGCTATTTTACCGACACTGATTGATCCGATATTATCAGACATACCATGCACGATCGCAGGGTTGATTGTATACTTCGCCAAGTAGCGGAGAACTCGAAAGTTATCGGCTTTGTTATGTGAATCAGATTCNAGTTTCCCAAACTGACGCTTCATTTTATCTGCCGTCTGCCATGTGCGGCAGAGAACCTCTCCGACCCTACCCATCGCCTGACTATCACTGGCCATCACCGAAAAAGCTCCACGATCATGAAGAATATCTTCGGCCGCAATAGTCGATGGTCTGATTCTTGATTCCGCAAATGCAACATCCTCCGGAATTTTTGAATCTAAATGATGACATACCATTAGCATGTCCAAATGCTCATCAATTGTATTTACGGTAAAAGGACGGGTTGGGTTGGTGGAAGAAGGAAGAACATTTGGCTCTCCGCACACTTTGATAATGTCCGGAGCATGCCCACCACCCGCACCCTCCGTATGGAAAGTATGTATGGCTCTTCCCTTAAAAGCTCCCACCGAATCTTCGACAAAACCGGCTTCATTCAAAGTGTCTGTATGAATCGCAACTTGAACATCCATCTCGTCGGCAACGCCAAGACAACTATCGATCGTCGAAGGGGTGGTACCCCAGTCCTCGTGGAGTTTTAGTCCAATTACCCCAGCTCGCACCTGCTCGCGTAGTGCTTCCGGATTGGAACAGTTCCCTTTACCAAGAAATCCCAGATTCATCGGAAAATCATCCGCCGCCTGGAGCATTTTACCGATATTCCAAGCTCCTGGAGTACAGGTGGTCGCGTTGGTGCCGGTCGCAGGCCCCGTTCCACCTCCAGTCATTGTAGTAACCCCACTTGCGAGGGCCTCTTCAATTTGCTGTGGACATATAAAATGAATGTGCGAGTCATAGCCACCAGCTGTTAGAATCATACCTTCACCAGCAATTACTTCCGTACCAGCACCTACTACCATTTTTGGATCAATTCCGTCTTGTATAAGGGGATTTCCTCCATGCCCGATGCCNGCGATTAACCCATTTTTAACCCCCACATCGGCNTTAATAACACCGAGAAAAGGATCCATAAGTGTAGCATTTGTTATGATAAGATCTAGACACTCATTACCCAATGCCACAGGAGATTGTCCCATACCGTCCCGAATAACCTTACCTCCACCAAACTTAATCTCATTTCCGTAGCCTCCATTTTCAGCAATCAAATCTTTTTCGATTTCGATCAAAAGTTCGGTGTCTCCCAGTCTGACCTGATCTCCAGTCGTGGGACCATACATTTCCGCATATTGCCTACGGGTAAGTTTTAGGCTCATTGATCTACACTCCCTTCTGTTAAATTATTAAGTCCAAAAACTTCCCGCTTTCCCGCTAATGCCACCAGTTCGACTTCTTTTGAATCCCCTGGCTCAAAACGTGCAGCCGTCCCTGCAGGAACATTAAGCCTGAATCCTTTTGCTTCTTCTCGATCAAATTGTAGTGCTCTGTTGACTTCAAAAAAATGCATGTGACTCCCCACCTGAATCGGACGATCTCCCAAATTACTAACTTTAATCAAAATGGTTTCAAGGCCTTCGTTGGCATTGATAAAATCTTCTTCCTTAGAAGTTATAATTTCTCCGGGCTTCATCTTATGGGATTATGAACGGTTACAAGTTTGGTTCCATCAGGAAAAGTCGCTTCCACTTGTACCTCATGAATCATTTCAGAAATGCCTTCCATTACCTCATCCTTATTTATGATGGTGGAACCATAGCTCATCAACTCAGCCACACTTTTTCCATCTCTTGCACCCTCCATTACCTCGTAGGTAATAAGGGCAACGGATTCAGGATAATTGAGTAGAACTCCTCTGTCTTTTCGTCGGCGTGCCAAATCAGCCGCCACAACAATCATTAATTTGTCTTTTTCTCTGGGTGTCAGGTGCATTTTTTCATTTATACGCTTAAGTGCTTGTGAATTGTAGAAGAGTCGAGTTCATCAACCGATCCCTTGGCAACGAAACGCCCCCTATTCATGACCGCGAAACTATCTGAATACTTACGGACAAAATCAACATACTGCTCAACAAGCAAAATAGTCATACCTTGTTCATCAACCAATTTACGAATTACTTCTCCAATCATTGTAATTACATTAGGCTGGATGCCCTCAGTTGGTTCATCGAGCACAAGAAATTTCGGTCTGGTCACCAACGCACGACCAATTGCTAATTGTTGTTGCTGACCACCGGAAAGATCTCCACCACGCCGTTTTCTCATTTGATGAAGAACGGGAAAAGTCTCGTAGACCGAAGATGGAATCGATTTCTCAGTTATCCCAGCAGCTTCCAAAGCAACCGATAGATTTTCTTCAACCGTAAGCAGTGGAAAAATTTGGCGACCTTGCGGTACATATCCGATCCCATTACATGCTCTCTGGTGAGCCTCCAATCTGGTCGCATCTTTTCCCTCGATGGAAATCTTGCCTCCAGACGGAGATTCTAAGCCGACAAGGTTTCTCAGAAAGGTGGTTTTACCGACTCCGTTTCTACCCATAACACAGCCTATACTCTTAGAAATTAGCTGAAATTCAAGACTGTGCAGAACTTTAACCTCTCCGTAAGAGAACTCGAGACCCGAGACTTCAAGATAGGTAGATGGGGTTTCATTACCGGGATCTGTATCAGGAGCTTCAGTCTTCATCGGCCTAAGTATGCCTCCATCACTTGTTCATTTCTTTCCATTTCACCAATCATTCCCTCCGCTAAAACTTGACCTTCGTTTAAAACGGTGACGGTTTTTCCAAGTCTTCTTACGAAATCCATATCGTGTTCAATAACCACGATTGTGTGCTCCTCTGCCAACTCTAAGAGTAAGTCAGCAGTTTGCTCTGTTTCCAAATCCGTTAAACCTGCTGCAGGCTCATCGACTAGAAGCAGTTTGGGTTTGGATATAATCAATGCACTAATTGCAAGCCATTGGCGTTGACCATGACTGAGAGATTTGGCAGGCATTTCTCTTTGGTCTATCAAAGAGACTTTCTCAAGAATCTCATCTATTTTTTCAACCTCCTCTTTGGATTCTGGTTGAAATAAATTGCTCTTCCATCCCTGATTGCCGGGCAAAGCTAAAAGAAGATTCTCATAGGTTGTTAAACTGTCAAAAACAGTGGGAGTCTGAAATTTACGACCAATACCGCTCAGTGCTATATCTGACTCCTCCACTTGAGTTATTTCTTTTCCGTCAAAATAAACCCGGCCGGTTGAAGGCTTGGTTTTTCCACTAACCAGATCACAAAAAGTAGTCTTCCCTGCTCCATTCGGACCAATTATAACTCTTAATTCACCATGTTCTATGCCGTATTGAGGGATGTCGACTGCTTTGAAGCCATCGAAAGAAACCGATAGGTTCTCCACAAACAAAACGAACTTTTTTGACCAAATGGATGACTGAACCACACTTGGACGGAACTCAGCATATTTCTTTAGTGATTCTGAAATTATTTCAGTTCCTGAATCCTTCTCTGTTTCGATCGTGCTCACTTTTCAGATGAATTTCTCACGAGACTGGAAGGTGAAAACTTATTTCTTAACCGATCAACAAGCTCAATCAAGCCATTCGGTAAATAGAGAACCACCGCAATGAAAATGAGCCCAAGAAGAATTGGCCAATAATCGGGACTCCATTTGAACAAGAACAAGTCCTGTTCTGATGTAAGGAAATTATATAAAAGATTCACACTTAGAGCACCCAAGACTGCTCCACCTAAAGAACTGCGACCTCCAACTGCTACCCAAACGACAACNAGGACAGATCTATAAGCCTCCATGTTAGAAGGAGTAACAATCTTCATCTGCGGAACAAATAGCATTCCGGCAATACCAGCCAGTGCCGCTGCTACACAAAAGGCAAAAATTTTGTATATGTGGGGTTTGTAGCCAAAAAAATGAAGTGTGGGCTCATCATCCCGAATCGCCAATAGAATCTTACCCAGTCTTGATTTAACAATCCATTGGCATAGAAGATAAGCTCCGAACAAACAGGAAAGAGTAATCCAATAAAGCCAAAGCTGCACCCTTTCCGAGGAGAGGGAAAAACCAACATCTGCAATAGAGTAGTCAAGCTGATCGAGTTTATCATCGCCATTCAAGTCGTACTCCATGTTAGCTCCGTGGGAAGCAATCCAACTATCTTTTGCATCTACAGGATTGAATGTATGAAAGGACTCAGAAGGTGCGATCACATCAAAACGAGTTAACCCGTTAGTTCCACAGAGCATAACATCATTTCGGCAAAAAACTAACCAGCCCGCAACCGCAATAGCTTGGGTTAATATGGCAAAATAAACGCCCCTCACGCGGCTACGGAAAACAAAATAGCCTAACAAAAATGAAGTTACTACGGGGATCAGAATTCCAAGGATTACAGTAAGCGGAAGATTCCAAAATGGTTTCCAAAAACCGGGAACAAGAGCATCGCCTGAAGATTCTCCCACATCATATGGATAAACAACAAAAAGGCAGGCAGGTATTTTCCAACCATTCGCATCNATGATTCCTTCAGGACCTCCGTGATGGGCTAGATGCATACCCATCGCATAAGCTCCTAAGCAAAAGAATGTAAACTGACAAAGGCTGAGAATCCCGACATAACCCCACAGCAAACCAAGCCCTAAAGCTAATATTGCAAAGGACATGTATCGTCCAAGCATATTAATATCACCTATTGAGAAAATTCCCTCACTGTAAAGAAACGGTAAGACTGCGAATCCAATAATCAACAGTGCTCCAAAGGAGCCTTTATTCTCTATGAGTTTTTCGTTCGAACTCTTCACTTCTTATCTCCTAAGCGCCCTTTGGGAGCAAACAACCCCGCTGGCTTGTATTGAATAAAGGCAACAATTAGGGCAAGTAAGATTACCTTCCCCCAGACTGGACCAATTATAAAACCTCCGAACTCAAGGGGTTCAATCAATTTTGTAATCACACCAATTCCCAAACCGGAACATATTACTCCAGCAAGTTCCCCTACTCCCCCTGCGACCACCACCAAAAATGAATCCACAATGAAAAGCTTNGTCCCCATATCCGGNGTTACACCACCAACGATCGTCCAACCATATCCAGCAACACCTGCAATACCTGAGCCAAGTGCAAAAGTAAAACGATCCACATTACGCGTTCTTACTCCAAGACTGCTTGCCATATCTCGATTCTGCATCGTAGCTCTTATCAGCATTCCCTTTCTTGTTTTACGAATAATAAAATAGATAAAACCTACACATGCTGCAGACAGAGCAAGCAAGTATAAGCGTGCAAAAGGTAAAACGACATCTTGAGAAATTTCAAANCCTCCCCGTGCCCAGGTTGGCGCATTAACTCCGATATTATCTCCATACCTCAGCCTCACCAACTGAATAAGTAGAAGGGAAACTCCCCAAGTCGCCAAAAGCGATTCAAGAGGACGATTGTACAAATGCCTAACAACAAATTTCTCCATCAATAGGCCAACGACTGCGGACGCAAGAAAAGCTACTGGTAGAGCAACAAAATAATATTCATTCACAGAGTTTTCAGGTGAATGCCCAAAATACATCTGCACTTCATAAGTTGCGTATGCACCGATCATCACAAGTTCTCCGTGAGCCATGTTAATCACGCCCATCAAACCAAATGTGATCGCAAGTCCGAGAGCTATTAAAATAAGAACACTTCCATAGGAAATACCGCGGAAAAGATTACCCGCTAATTCTACTGAACTCTTGTGGTCCTCTAAAGTTTTTTTCACCTTAGATATACTTTTAAAAAGAATAGCAGATTGCTTAGAGTTTATGCTTTCAGAGCTCTCCAAATTCTTAATATCTTTCTCAAAGCCATCAATTCTAGCCAATGCTCGTAAACTATTGAGCAAAGAAAGTTTTTCCAAAGCCTCCAAACGGCTTTTTAGTTCCTCAAAATTCTCGGCTTTTTGACCAAAATCAATCAACGCTATGCTTTCATTAGCAGTCCATCGAACTTTCTCATCTTCTTCCGGGTCTTTTGCAATATCTTCAAGAGTTGATATTGATTCAGTCAAAAAAGGTGGATCGCCACATTTCTTAACGCCCGATATTCTTGTTTCATAGTCTGGAGAGAATAGTCGTATAAGAAACTTGGAAGAATTTACCAATGAACGTAGCTTTCGCCCAGGGCTTATATCTTCCAAATCAAGCAGATCAGGCTTAGCTTGATTACCATCGATTAAAAAAGGTTTTCCCGTAAGTGGTTCTATCAATGGAGCAAACTCATTAAAGTCATCATCCATTACAGTTTCTAGATTGACCACGATTCGTATATCTCCGCTTTCGGTTGGCCAATTGTAAACACTGCCTTGTCTGTAAAGTTCAAAAAATTCTTCGAGTCTCGTGTCACCAGTCTTAGCGAGACTGGTTATTGTTTGACTAATTAGCTCATCATCCCCTGAAGCTAAGATAGAAAGTTGCTTATTGAGCTCTATTACGGAATTGGTATTCAATCCACTTTCCTGCCCAGCAATAACTTTGTTATCTTGAGAAAATGAGACTGATATGAACCCAAAAAATAATAATAATGAGAAAAACTTCTTCAAAAATGTAAATGAAATCCAAAAAAAAGACTCGGGATGAAGCGACTCATCCCGAGTCCTAAATGAATAAGTTAGAAATTTATTTTACAAGGAACCGTCGCCATTAGGACCACCTGTTGGCTTAGGAAAGTTACCATCTGGCCAAAGGTAGGAGCTGTATGAGTCTGGTGAAACAAGTCCATCACTAGAATATACTATCTTAAATTGTCCGTTTTTGAGAATTTCACCAACATATACAGGTTTAAGAGTATGTTGGTTAGTGGGGTGCATCGACTTTTTCCCGCCCGGAGCATCAAATTCAAGGCCATAAACTGCTTTACGTACTTTATCTACATCAAAAGAACCGCACTTCTCCACTGCTGCTTTCCATACATAAACTCCAAAATATGCTGCTTCTATTGGATCACAAGTCACACGCTTTGCTCCACCTGGTAGACCAGATTCGACGCAGAACTTCTTAAATGCTTTTACGAATGCTGCATTACCAGGTGATTTTACACTTTGAAAATAATTCCAAGCAGCAAGGTGACCTACCAAAGGAGGAACATCCATTGCACGCAGCTCATCTTCGGAAACTGAAAATGCCATAATTGGGCAGTCATCAGATGTTAAACCTTGATTAGCAAACTCTTTGTAAAAGGGAACATTACTATCACCATTGATGGTTGAAAGAATGCATGCATCACCAGAAGCGGCAAATTCTTTTACTTTTGATACAATGGTTTGATAATCTTGATGGTGAAACGGCGTATATTCTTCCATTACATTTTCATCAGGAACTCCCTGCACTTTTAAGTATGCCTTCAAAACCTTATTCGCAGTACGGGGAAATACATAATCTGTTCCTAAAAGATAGAACTTTTTACAACCCATTTCTTTGGCCATATACTCCGCCGCAGGTACAAGCTGTTGGTTAGGTGAAGCGGCAGTATAAAAAACATTTAAAGATTGTTCTTCCCCTTCATATTGTACGGGATAAAACAACAAAGCATTGTTTTCTTCAAATACCGGCAAACAGGATTTGCGACTCACTGAAGTCCAACAGCCAAAGGTAACCGCCACTTTATCTTCTGTTATAAGTTGCTTGGCCTTTTCAGCAAATAGAGGCCAATCGGAAGCAGGATCAACAACAACTGCTTCAATTTTCTCTCCTAAAACGCCACCTGACTCGTTGATCTCTTTGACAGCCATCATTACAACATCTTTTAAGGATGTCTCGGAAATTGCCATTGTACCACTCAAGGAGTGTAAAACACCAATTTTAACTGCATGCAAATTTGTATTAGTAATTACTGTACAAAGTAAGGCTGTGAATAATAGTTTTAATTTATTTAATTTCATATATTTATTTTTAATATTTAAAAGTAAAGTCCCGGGATATCAGTATTCAGGGAGCAATTCGAGATATCCATGTTTTATGCCAAAATATAAAAATAGGTAAAAAAGATTAAAATTTTTTATATTAATATAATTCATAAAAATTATGAATTTTATATAAATTAATTCTTCTCTAATCACAAAAAGAGGTGGGTGGTCAATGACCACCCACCTCAAACAAACGTATTAGACTGAAATTTAGAATGTGTAGATCAACTCTTATCCAATAAAATCGTTATCTGTCCCTGAAATATCAGAATACTCAGCCAAGAAAGCCAAAATTATCTGTAACCATGTAAGTTGGGGAAACTGTAAATCTATTAATATCACATACATTAGCAGCAGTTGCACCGGTAGTTTCAGTGTTTGAGTAACGAACAGTCAATGAAAGAGGGTCAGTAATCGAATAATTAGCCATGATGAGCCATCCATCTCTATCTTCGGTTGCAGAATTACCCATACTAGAATGGTCAGCTATTTCAGCTGCCATAAGTAGCTTACATAATTGATAACTCGCCCAAAGTGTTGATTTTGTTTCACTGCTGACACCGTAATCACCTAAAATGTACTTTACAGTCAAGTTTTCAACACCGGTGTACGCCAAGGCATACTCGAAGCCAGGATTTTCAGCTAAATCTGTCCAAATACCAATAGAAAAAANGTCAGTAGCGTAATCTACTGAAACACCATCATAATAACCATCTTAAAGAACATCGGCATAAGCTCCAGTAATTTGATACATATTTGGTGCATCGTATNCTTCGAACCCANGATAGGATAACATTCTTCCAGCACTCACGCTCAAGTTATCATTAAAGGAGTANGTTAAAACGGCTTCTTCTAGTTCGTCTTCAGTTGGGGGTGTTNCTACTCCAGTAGTTCTACCGTCGCCAAATACATTGAAATCTAAGGAGAATGCAACGGGACCTNTAGACCAATCGAAATCAAGCTCAACTTCAGTTAAAGCAAAACTTGANGATNCACCTNAGCTAGAGTAGTCGATAACGGTGAATCCAGTGAGTTCTGCACCACTACCTGTAGACCCGATCTCGATTGCGTTAAGATTAAAAACCGCAAGTAAACTCGCGATACTTAGTAGTTTGTTTTTCATAATTATTATTATTTAGTCTTAGTTTAATTTTGCTTTAAAAGCAGGTTTAATTTTTTTCTAAATAAAAACTAAATCAAATTTTTATATTATAATTAAAATTATTAATTATATATTATTTTATTTATAATAATTAAAATTATTCATGTAATTGCTTTTTCTTGCAATTTCACCAAAGGCTGAATTAACTTTAGTAAGAATCCCTTTTGAATATATTTTATAAGTACAGTTTGCTATGGGTTTGCTCCCTCGCTTTAGTTTTTTATCTAGGTTTACAGCTTGGTAAGGAAAATCAACCCCCAAGACCTGTTTTTCAAATACAGGATGAAAAACCAAAACACCTTTCTGATCCCGAATTAACCAAGAAAAAGTTTTATACTACCCAAAAGAGTTCTTCAACTAATGAGATTGAACCTTTAGTTAATCAAAATCATCCTCATGATTTTAGCCTGCCTCCAAATCTTAAAAGGATAATGGAGGGTGGAGATATGATTGAACGAATGGGAGCATATCTGGATGCACTTCGTGCAATGGACAAAGGTAATGTATATGAAGTTGTGAATGCATTTGAGGCATTGCCTAAAGGCTATGGTCGGCACCTAGAGATGAAGCTGCTCATGAGAAGCTGGGCTGAAATTGACCCAGAAGCTGCTCTCGCTTATGCAGATTCATCTTTGGATGCAAAAAGTGAAAGGCGCTTTGGAATCTCAGAAGTTCTTGCAGGTTGGGCTAATCGAGACCCAGAGGGAGCTATCTCTTGGGCTAAAGCAAATAATTCAAGTGATAAACCTGAAGATAATCCGTTATTACTCGGCGTGGTCAAGGGACTGGCTGAAAATAATATCGATGCGGCAAATAAGATTTTTCGTGAACTACCACAAGGAAGTGCGAAGTGGCAGGCATCCACATTTTTGGCCCAGAAATATTCCGACATTGGCATTAGAAAAGCTATTGAATGGGCAGATCAATTCCCAAAAGATGATCCGCGCATGAGATCTACCATTCTCGGACAACTTGGTGCAAAATTGGCAAGACAGGATATTGAAGCCACTGCAAAATGGGTGGAGTCCTTACAAGATGATAAGGCATCATTTACAGTTATGAATAATTTGTTGACTCAATGGGTTACAAAAGATGCATCCTCTGCAGCACAGTGGGTAAGTAAAATACCAGAGGAAGACAAAAAATTTGAAGGAATGAAACAACTTACCTCGAGATGGTCACTAAGCGATCCGATCGGCACGGCGGAATGGTTAAATACTTTTCCACCTTCTCCTAAAATGGATCCTGTTGTAAATGAATTTGTTAATCGTATCTGCACTCGTGATCCAGAGGGTGCTGCGGGATGGGCACTATCAATTACTGATCCAACAATAAAGCAGAAAGCCGTAAGTAAAGCAATTGGTGCATGGACCCGTATCAACCCAGAAAAGGCAAATGCTTGGAAGACAGCTAATATACCTTAAAATCAGAAATTTACTTACCAATTGTTTCAATAATTGCCACAATTGGTAAAAATAGAGCAATAACAATAAATCCGACTGCAACAGCCAAAAATACAATCATAACTGGTTCAATTAGTGAGGTCATTCCAGCAACTGCGTTATCAACATCCTCATCGTAGTTATCTGCAATCCGAGTGAGCATGTCTGGTAATTCGCCAGTTTCTTCACCAATTTCAACCATACTTGTAACCATCGTTGGAAAAACTGGCTCTCTTTCCATTTGAACAGCCATAGCCTCACCATCACGGACTGAATCATGAACATTACCCATCGCTTTTACAAATAAACCATTCGACAAGGTATCCCGGGTAATTTGTAAAGCCTGCAAAATAGGAACACCACTACTCAACAGTGTACCAAATGTACGAGTAATTCTTGATATATTGGACTTTCCGACCACTTCCTTAACAGCTGGAACATTAAGACCAAGCCAATCAAAAACCTTTGCCCCAGGTTTGGTCTTTTTAAAAAGAATGAGCCCCCCTACGGTTCCTCCCATACCTCCCAGAACCAAAAGAGGATGAGTGGAAAAGAGTTCACTTATGTTAATAACAATTTGAGTAGGTCCAGGAAGAGGAGCACCTCTGAGCATTTGCTCGAAGATAGTTTGAAATTGAGGAACGACTACCATCATTAAAAGTGTAACAATGCCAACAGCGACAAACATTATGACACTGGGATAAATCATAGCCGATTTAACTTTTTTTATTGTCCTGATATTTTTTTCCTGAAATTGAGCCAATCGATCCAAAACTAATTCCAGAACACCACCAGCTTCTCCAGCTTTAACCATGTTTACATAAAGATTATCAAAAATTTTTGGATATCCAGCCAAACCATCAGACAAATTTCCCCCAGATGAGACTTTCTCAGAAATATCTTCAAGAATTGCTTTAAATTTTGGCTTTTTTTCCTGTTGCTTAATCATGACTTCCAAACTTCTCAGCAAGGGTAAGCCAGCATGAACAAGGGTAGACATTTGTCGGGTAAAAATAGAAATATCTTCTGAATTTGGGCCCCCGCCCAATTCCATTGAAAGAATTCCTCCCTTCTTCTTTTTTTTCTTAGGCTTAGTTGGTTTTGCAGCTTTTGAAGAAACATCAGAAGAGGATTTAGCTGCCTTCACAGGATCTGGAGTAGGCGATGCAACCGCAGCTGATGGAGATGTTTGCTCAACGGGAATGACTTGACTTGCAGTTAGACCATACTGCGAAAGTTGAGAATATGCTTGCTGTTCATCGGCTGCTTCAAAAGTACCCTGTTGAGTCGTTCCGTTTTGATCTGTGGCTGTAAATTGATAAACAGGCATGGCTATTATAATTTATTTATTTTATGTATATTTCAAGACTTCTTCCACTGTGCTTTCTCCATCAAAAATAGATCGAATTCCATCTTCTCTTAGTGTTTTCATACCTTGCTCAATAGCTTTTTGTCGCAGAACAAGGGTTGCTGCTCCGGAATTTATCATTTCACGAAATGCATCGGTGGTTTTAATCATTTCAAAAAGTCCTGTTCTTCCCCGATAACCAGATTTATTACATTCATCACATCCTGCACCGAAGAAAAATTTCCTATCACCCAATTCATTTTGCGATAGACCCAATTTTTGCAATACATCTTTCTTCGGTTCGTATTCTTCCTTACAACCTGAACAAATTTTGCGGACTAATCTCTGAGCAAGTACAAATTCTAGTGATGCTGACAGCAAAAAGGGCTCTAAACCCATATCAATTAGACGAGTAACGGCTCCGGGCGCGTCATTAGTATGAAGGGTACTCAAAACTACATGACCGGTAAGAGATGCTTGCACTGCAATTCTTGCAGTCTCAATATCTCGTATTTCTCCTACCATTATCTTATCTGGATCTTGTCGGAGGAAGGCACGCAAGGCCCGAGAAAAATCCAATCCGACTTGATGATTAACTGGAACCTGCATGATTCCTTCAATTTCGTACTCAACTGGATCTTCAGCGGTTAATAACTTGGTATCCATATTATTAACCTCTCGAAGAGCACTATAAAGGGTGGTTGTTTTTCCTGAACCGGTTGGTCCAGTAACAATAAAAATACCATTTGGACGACGAACTGCGTCTCTAATTCCTGTCTTAACATTCTCAGGCAGTCCTAAATTATCAAGATCAAGGTTTACCGCAGATTTATCCAAAACCCGCAAAACTACACTTTCTCCAAATTGAGTGGGCAAAGTTGAGACCCGTAAATCAACTGCTCGACCCTCAATAGTCATTTTAATCCTGCCATCCTGAGGAACTCGATGCTCTGCAATATTCAAATCAGCTATCACTTTGATTCTCGAAATAACAGGTAAAGCTAGACTTTTCGGAGGAGGTGACATTTCATACAATGCTCCATCCACACGATAACGAATTCGAAATTCATTTTCGAAGGGCTCAAAATGAATATCGGATGCTTGAGCTCGAATTGCCTGCTGCATGACTAAATTAACAAAACGAATGATAGGTGTTTCATTCGCAGCATCACTAAGCTCATTTTCTTTCGATTCATCTAATCCCTCAAAATTTTCAAGCCCTACATCACCCAGCAAATCGTTTAAAGAACTTTCCTCCTGCTTATAATAAAAGTCCAAAAGATGTTGGACATAATCTGGGTCACAAACAATCAAATGAATCTCTTTGTCCAGAGCAAACGTAAGATCATCAATAATTGCCGAATTAAATGGATCAGAAGCCAAAAAGTGAATTCCACCTTCTGAAAGATAAAGCGGAACAATTCCATACTGTTTTGCAATTTCCGCTTGTATAGAAGAGATAGTTTCGGCATCAATTTCTCCGATTTCACCAATTTGCAACTCGTAGCCTAAGAATTCAGCAACAAGGCTTAGAATATCCTCTTTGCTTGCCAACTCAGCAGAAATGATTGCTTCAGCATATGACCGATTGCCAGCAATTACTTCCTCATCAAATAACTCATCTAAGCCAATTTGAGAAATCCCCTCAACCCGTTTGAAAATATCTCGGATACTTGAATTGTAATCTACAAAAAGCATAATTTTTTTATTCTTCAGCAGTAGTGACCATTAAAACCTCCTCCAAAGTGGTAACCCCAGCCAAAACTTTTCTAAAACCATCTTCTCGCATCGAACGCATGCCCATCTCCCTGGCTTTTTTTCTTAATTCAACAATACTTACATTATTGTAGATCATTTCCTCAATTTCCTGATTCACAACAAAGATTTCAAAAACACCCTTTCGACCACGAAAACCACTTTCTCCACATTTCGGACAGCCCGCACCATGCATGAAGCCAGAAGTCTTTGCCTGATCTTCAGAAACTTCTAGAATGGAAAGCTCATTTGCGGAAGGTGTGTATGGTTGTTTACAATTCTGACAAATGGAACGAACCAAACGCTGGGCCAGGGCTGCCCTCAAAGATGCAGAAACTAAAAACGGTTTTACTCCCATATCAATTAGGCGGGAAACAGAACTTGGTGCATCATTGGTGTGAAGCGTACTAAAAACCATATGTCCGGTTAAAGAAGCATTAATTGCAATTTCTGCAGTTTCTAAATCTCGAATTTCTCCAACCATCACAATATTTGGAGCCTGTCTTAACATAGAACGTAGTGCAGCGGAGAAAGTCATACCCACTTCAGTTCGAACTTGTACCTGATTAATCCCAGCTACTTCGTATTCTACCGGATCTTCAACAGTTATAATTTTCTTGTCAGGTTTATTAATAACATTCAGGGCAGAATAAAGAGTAGTTGATTTCCCGGAGCCAGTTGGGCCTGTTACTAAAAAAATGCCATCCGGTAAAGAAATGACATTTTCGAAAGTAGATTGATCGTCGGAAAAAAATCCTAATTGGGGTAATCCCAGACTCAGGCTTTCTTTATCCAAGATACGCATGACGATACTTTCTCCATGAACAGTGGGTAAAGTTGATACTCGAAGATCGATAACTTTCTCTCCCACCTTCACATTAATTCTTCCATCAAGAGGAACTCGCTTCTCGGCCAAGCTTACATTGGCCATTAATTTTGTTCTCGAAATTATGGATGGCTGCAAGCGCTTGGGCGGATCAGGTTGCTCTCTCAATTTTCCATCAACTCTAAAACGAATTCGAAACTTCTTTTCGAGAGGCTCCATATGAATATCCGATGCTCTCATCTCCAATGCATCCTTGATAACAGAATGAACATATTTGATTATGGGTGCATCTTCCTCACTAATGTCCTCGGGTTTAACACCATCACCTATTTCGATTTCATCTTCACCAAGACCACCAAAAAAGTCCTGCATCTTTCGATCCTCAGCAGCACCGTATGCTTCGTCAATAGCAGCAAGTACTGAACCACGATATGCAACTTTAGGATTGATTGTTTTTCCGAGTAAATGAGTCAGATTATCAAAACCGTCCTGATCTAATGGATTCCCAAAAACAATTTCAATTTCAGCACCTGAGACTCCAATTGGAAATGCTTCATATTCCCTCGCCCATTCTGCGGTTAAAAGGTTAATGATCTCTTCACCAGGATTTACATGATCTAAATCGACCGCATCCATATTCATTTCAGTGGCAACAAAATTAACCACCTCCTGAACTGGCATTCCAGTCTTTGCCAAAACACCATTCATAATTGCCAATTCTTTGTCTCCAACCTCACCCTCACTCTGCTCTCCAACCTCATTGATAATTTCATTCAACACTTCTTCTGACAGCAGTCCCTGCTGCTTAAAGGCATCTAGAATAAACTCGTCAGTTAGATTCATGAATTGGGGCAAACAAAAAGCATATAAAATAAAGGGAATTTATAACAATTCTTAAGAGAAAATAGCAATCTTATCTACCAAGCCCCATTAAAAACTCAGGATTATTTTTTGTTTTTCTTACCCGTTGGATGAACATTTCCATAGCTTCAACTGGAGGAACCCCCTTAAGCGATCTCCGGAGAGAATAAATCTTATTCAGTTCATCAGGGTGATATAGAAGTTCTTCCTTACGAGTACCACTCTTTTCAAAGTCCAAAGCTGGAAATATCCTTTTGTTCGAAAGCTCCCTGTCAAGATTAAGCTCCATATTTCCAGTGCCTTTAAATTCTTCGAAAATGACCTCGTCCATTTTACTACCTGTCTCTACCAATGCGGTTCCCAAGATAGTCAGGCTTCCTCCTCCTTCAATATTTCGAGCAGAACCAAAAAATCTTTTGGGGCGTTGTAATGCAGTCGCTTCAACTCCACCACTTAGAATTTTACCACTATTGGGCATGGTTGTATTGTATGCCCTTGCTAGTCTGGTTATTGAATCGAGTAAAATGACTACATCTTCTCCACATTCGACCATTCTACGAGCCTTCTCAATCACAATTTCAGCAGCATGTACATGGCTCTGTGCACTTTCATCAAAAGTGGAAGCAATTACCTCAGAATCAGGAACTTGTCTTCTAAAGTCAGTTACTTCTTCAGGTCTTTCATCCACAAGCAAGACAATTAAATGAGCCTGTGGATTGTTCTCGCGCAATGACCGTGCTATTGCCTGTTGAAGAACCGTTTTACCAGTTCTTGGGGGAGCAACAATTAAACCTCTCTGACCAAAACCAATTGGTGATACCAAGTCAACTACTCTCATTGATACATTATCCCATTCCACATCAGGACTAGTTTCTAAATAAATTCGTTCCAGAGGATAATAAGGAACCAACTCAGTAAAAGGCATCAAGCGTGAAGCTTCTTCAGGGTCTTTCCCCATTATTTTATCAATTTGAACGAGAATTGGACAACTCGCTTCCTCTACTTTAGGATGAATAAATCCCTGAACGATATGTCCAGTTTTTAAACCAAAGCGCTTAATCAAACATTCGGGAACGAAAGGACTGTGTGCTTTAAGTTTGTAATTATCTTTTTCCTGAAGCAAAAAGCCGTAACCCTCTTCGGTAACTTCAATAATTGCTGATAATTGAACTGGCTTTAGTTTTTTTAAACAAGCCTCAAGCAATAAATCAAAAAGTTCCTCACGAATTGGAGCGGGCGGCATTTCGATGTCGAGGGAAAGCTCGATAATTTTTTCCTTCAGTTCTGGAAGAGCCAAAATGTATAGTTCATTGAAATTAATGAGTTCCTCATTTGAACCTGCATACGCTTCAGCTAAAGATGAAACACCCTCCTCGCTTTTCAAACTTTCAAAATCAAGCAGATTCCCAAGCTCCAATGACTTAGTTTCAGTATCTTCGTATGGTAGCTTTTTGGGTCTTTTAAATTTACCTCTTTGCTTGTTTCTCGATTTGTTTTTGTCATGCCAATTTTGTTTCTTTGGGCTGCGGTTTCCATGACCTAAATCCTGTTTATTGGTCTGATTTGGTTTTGGACGATTATGTTTCTGTTCAGAAACAGCATCAGTAGCTTTTTCCTCTTGAGAATCAGAATTAACCGGTTTTTCTGCCTCAGTACTTTTTTCTTCAATAAAGGGATTTTGATCAGATTTCTCGGGCTCTGCTCCATCCGTGCTAAAAAAAAGTTGTCCACCTTTTTCTTCCTTAGGAAGATTTGCTTCTGTATCTTTTACAGATGAAACTGAATCACCTTTTGTGTCTTCATTATCTGAAACTACTTCATTTGAAACTGGTGAATCTGTAGAAGTTTCTTCAACTTTTTCTTTAGAATTTTTGGGAGTCGCCTTAGAATTTTTTTTGGTGGGCATAACAATTATAGAATTAGGATATTTGAGATAAAAGTTTATTAATTTGTAAGTCCAAAAAATGCACCTCTCCATCGCATGAAATTACAAAATCTGCCAAATTCGATTTCAAGCTCAAAGGTAATTGAGATTCATGTCGCAATTTAATCTCCTCCTCGGACAATCCCCTTTGTTTAAGACGATTATTCTGAGTTGAAGAAGATGCGTGAACACAAATCGTTTTGGTAAAATGATCATTTAAATTATTTTCAAACAAAAGGGGGATCTCAACAACGAACAAACTGCTCGATGATTTTAAAATTAAGTTTGTCCAGTTTTCACGTATTTTGGGATGTAAAATAGATTCAAGCCAACTACGTTCTGCAACTGAACTGAACACAATATCAGACAAATTCCTCCTGTCAATATTTCCGTTGTTATCAAAAACTTTATACCCCCAACGCTCTCTTATTTTTTCGATTATAACTTTATCGAATTGAAGAAGCTTATGTGTACAAGAATCAGTTGAAATTACCTCCCATCCTAAATAAGCAAACTTTTGGCAAACCGTGGACTTTCCGCAAGCAACTCCCCCAGTAATTCCTAAAACTGTTTTCCCAGAAAAAGGATACATCTACATCATTGTTTACATTACAAAATTTCATGCAAGCATGGAAATGAAATCTTTTTAACACAATCAGCTTGCCACAAATCTATGTCTTTATCAAAATATGGGGTTTCGGGTAGGGTATCCAAGTGGCTAAAGGATGCGGACTGTAAATCCGCCCGCTTCGTGCGTTCGTCGGTTCA
>NZKY01000038.1 GCA_002694035.1 Opitutia bacterium | reverse complement strand
TTGACCAAGAAAGTTCAGCACCTCCTACTCCGTAACCTAAGGCAGTTCCTGCACGGGTTGCACTACCCAGTCCATTACCAAAAAAGTCCGTCCACATGTTAAAATAGTATGGTGAAACAATTATATCGAAGTAACGTAAGAAATAGGCTTCGACGGGATTTCCTTCGACATTAGCTGCTTCTTCAAAACGTAAACTTAGAAAGTTTAGGCCTTCTTTGAAAAGATCAACTTGGGAGTATAAGATAAGTGTAAATGCCGATAAAAAGAAAACTGACGCAGTAATTTTTCCAAATTCATTGGGTTTGTAATAAGCGAGAAACGCAAAGCATGCGAGCACCTGGAGAGATTCGGCAATGACAGCTCTGCTACCAGCTGTTACCATTGCAAGTAAAGTGGCACTTGTTCCCAAGTAGAGTAACCACTTTGGAAATACTCCATTGGTTAAAAAACCATAAATTATGTATGCTACAGTAAAACAATAATAAAAAACTATACCACTAACAAAGGTAAAAGTTCCAGAAGCCCTTACCCTGTCTCCTGAGGTCATTATTTGATGCCCTGTTCCTCCTGCTGCAACATTTATGGCGTCGAATCTATCTGCCTGAAACTGTTCTGCAACAATCCAGGTCATTGGAAGGGCAAGGAATAAAAATGCCTTGCCGAAATTGATTACATCCTGCCAATTCAGGACTCGAGCCATTACAAAAATTAAAGGGAAATGTAAGAAGTTTGTACGTGCTCCATAAACAATTGTTAAAGGGTGCGATTGGTTAATTAAAAAAGATAAAATTGCCGCTAGAACCACCCAGTAAAAGCATTTTTGGATATACCTATTTGCAATTGGAAAAAGTCCTTTTGAATAGCTTAGGTAATAAACCCAAATTACAATTGGATCTCGTACAATTAGCAATCCTTGAGATAGGCCGGGTAAAAACCATTTTCTCAAAGCACCTTCAAAAAGTAGAAGAAGAAAGTAAGTCCAAATAAGCTTCTTTATAAAAGCATTATCAGAAGAACTATATTTGGTGAAATTATCTCTTTTGCCATAAGTTCTAGGCAGAAGAGTTGTTTTTGTCATAGTCATATAATGCGAAATTTACAAAAGTTTAGCAGTTAAGTTTAAATTAAATTCAATTATTGATTTTGCATATGCGGACCAAGAGTAGCTTTTCGCTTTCTTCATACACTCTTCTGCTATATCTTTTTTATTGCTATTGGAANCCAGAAGTAACTGGATTTTTTCAGCAATTTTTTCAGGTGAGCGAATAGGAACCAGATGACCTGTTATACCTTCATTAATTAAATCTTTTCCTCCAGCATTTTCAGTTACAATGATTGGTATTCCACATGACAAAGCTTCTTGTTGCACTAAGGCTCTTCCCTCGATAATTGAAGGTAGTACTAGGGCGTCATGCTCCTTCATGATAGCACNAACTTTATCATTCGAACAGGGTTCATAATATTTAAAGTCTTTAAATTGCTTTCTGTAAAACTCCATTGACATCGATGGTTGCCCAAGGATGGAAAGCTCTACTGGTTCTTTTTTTAAAAGCTTCATAGCTTCAAACAGGTCTGCTAAGCCTTTTCTTTGACTCATAGATCCAACAAATAATATATTGAAATCTTTTTTCTTATCCTTTTCAGTAATNTTAAAGGTTGGTGCATTTATTGGACTTCCAAATGGGGCAACTTGACAAGGGATATTATCACGAATACGAGTGGGTATCGAATTCAGGACGAATTTACTCGGGCAGGTAATTCTGTCTGCTAAAATTAGCTCCTGCTCCTTTTTCAAGAGTTTTTCCTCAGGTTCACATGTTGCTTCTAGGGTAGGTTCCCAACTTGGGTGTCTTTGTGCCTCTTCCATAAGTAGTCTGCGACTAGTTTGCCAGTAGGCAATGGGTAATTCATAAGAGCATTTAATACCAAAATCTTTTGCCTTTCTGAATTGTTGTGATGCACCGTCTTCATATGCATGAATAATTTTGGGAGCATAAGCTGAAAATTCTTTAGAAGTTTTAGAATCCAGTGTTGTGTAACTCAGGTCAGCCAACNTTCGATTATTTTCTTGGCTAGATTTTATTAGTAGCCTTTTAAGCTCTGGGTACCAAAGTCGATTAACTTTTTTATCTGGAATATTATATTTTCTTTTTTTGTTTATGTTTGTAAGAGGTAAATAACATTGATTGCCGAAACCAATGGTGGTGAAAAAACAACATAGTAAATCATTGTCATGCAATTCTTCAACCAATGCCTTAACAAATGTATTTCCAGTAGGGTGGCTTACTGCAAAAGTCATTCAGTGACCTTATGTTTTTTTGACCATTTATGAATTGGATTTTCTACATATTTATAAAATAACCAAGCCATTACAATAACTGGAGCAAGATAAAATAAAGAAAATAGAAAGTTGGCGGGTTTTTCGCCAAAATATTCACAATGAATGTAACCGAGCAATTTAAATAAAGGGAAATGAATTAGATAAAGTGAAAAGGATATTTTTCCGATCCAAGCTAAGAATCTCAAAATAGCCATACCTTCAAGTTTGAGAATCTTTTTACTGCGAAGAAAAAGAATAAAAAAACAAAAATAGAAGGCCAACCAGGATACATATTGAATCCATGATTCCCAATGGTGCAAACGGCTAATTAAAGCTAAAATCAAAAAGAGGAAAGTTGTCGGGTAAATAGTGAAAAACTTTAATTTTGATAATTTGTTTTCACGATGAAGCGTTGCGACCCAAGAACCGAGTAACCAAGAAGGCCATAGAAAAAGAGATGTAAAAGAGACCCACTGAATCCCTTCTTTTGTGAGGTGTATAGCAATACCGCTGAGGAAAATCGATAAAATCAAAATCCAATAAAATCCGTATCTNGATGCGANNAATAAAAAAGCTAAGGGATATAAGAAGTAAAACTCAATTTCTAATGGTATTGTCCAAAGAGATGGATTAGACAGAAATTGCCCATTTCCAGGCGGATAGTTTTGAGAAAGTGTTAGAATCCTTATTATTTTCTCAGTACTCCATGTATTATCNTCCCATTGAATGTGGCAGTAATAACTNATAAAAATAGTTAGNAAAACCGCAAAAAAATAAGTTGGATAAATCCGCCAAAACCTTCTTTTAAAATAATTTTTCCAATTTGGTCTAGCATTATGAAGGGTATTTGGATAGTGGATACAAAAGCCACTTATCAGAAAGAAAAGTAAGATTGAGTACCCCAAAAAAGGAGTTGGAATCGAGATCCATGCTGCAGCTCTTTCAATCGAAGAATACTCGTTTGGAAAATGAACAATCTTCCACCATCCGACCCATAGGTCTACTCGAACATGATACAAAAGTACTCCAAGGCAAGAAAGACCGCGTAGTAAATCAATTGCNGCTATTCTTTCGTTTTGGATTTTAATCTTCTTTTAGGATATTGAGATATTGCTCGGCATATTGATCCAGAGGTTTGACGTACTTATCTAAATCTTCAATGGTTCCTTTTGACCTAAACTCATATTCGCCTGAGCTCATCAGGATTGCTTCTCGTAATCTTTTTTTTAATGAATCTACGCAACCAGGTTTACAAAAAAGAGCATGTTTGCCTGCTGTTTCACTAACTCCTCCATCCTTTGTCGCTATGCAGGGTACACCTACCGACCTTGCTTCCAAGGGTGTGAGTCCTAGGTCTTCTTTAGTGTGTGGGGGTGTTACCATCCATTTCGNNTCTCTAGTGAAGCGGTGCCTATCAGATTCGCTTACAAAGCCAGGCATAACAACACCCTTTATCTTTTTTTCTCTGATTATTTTTTTAACTTCTTTTCTTAATGGTCCGTCTCCTACAAGTGTAAGGGGCCATATCGAAGGATCTGGNGAAATTTGATGATAAGCCTCCAGCAATATTCTTATTCCCTTGTTGGGTATCCATCTNCCTATAAATAAAAAACCTTTGCGATTAGGGATTTTACTTTTAACCTTTGGCATTCTTGAAAAAACAGGTAAGCGTTGACTATTAACTCGCCTCTTCTTTTCCCAAGTATTCCATACAAATTCAGAAATATACCACCTTCGATCCACTTTAGCGACTGCCCACTGCCATGCTAAAAGCCTTGGATGNAAACCTTTTCTACGCCAGTTGTATATTGTCATTACACATGGTTTCTTTTCTCTTTTTGCCCACCATACCCCTTCCACTAACGGGTTGTGCAAATGCACTAGGTCAGCCTCTTTGATTGCAGACCGAATTTTCNTAGAGCNTCGATCCAAATAATAACTTGAAAACTTNCCTTTTTGTTCATCTGAAAGATCGGAGAATATCTCTTCTTCATTCCTCTCAATAGACCCATCAGATTGGAATCCAAGTACTTTTTTTCGCATCAAACGAATAGTTGCTCCTTTTTTTAAAAGATCTTCACATAATGTGAGGCAAAAAGTTTCGATTCCGCCAAACTTTCCTAAACAAGGTGCAATCATTACAATTCTGTAGTTAGATAAATCTAAAACTTTTCCGCTTTTGTTCACCACCAATTAAATCTCGTATTGAGCCATCGTTTTNCTTGGTTAATTCCATAGCCAAGCGGAGTTTGTACTTCGCATCTTCTAAAATNTGGAGATTGATGAGTGAGGTTATAATTTTCCGTTTTTTTATATTTCTGAATTTTGGGTAGCCATTTATTTCTGTATGAGCCAAGCAAATGTAATCCAAAGGTTTCTTCCTCAACCTTTGCATTTGGATACATGTTTAAAATTTGTGAACTATCTACGGTTTTAGAATTACATCTCGTTGCCAGACCAGCCTGGGCAGTTGGCATAATCCATTCAGGAATTTGGTGGAGATGATTTTCTCCGAGAAACCACTCAAGGTAATCCCAGTCGATTGCCGTTTTATCCCAAAANACCAANCCNGTGGTAATCCCTTGGACTACTTGTGGCCCTTTTTTACCAGTAAGCATGTGCCAGGGGCGAAAACAATACGCATCCCATTGACTATCCTTGAGGAAAATAGCTCCACCTTTTACTTGATTTCGATCAAATAATCCTGAGAATGGTCTAAGAAAGAGAATGTCTGCATCGAGATAAAAACTGATCGGATCATCGGGGAATGCGAAAATTGGATCAAAGAACTCAATGCCCCAAAAAGAATCATTTCTAACCTTTTGGCAGTTTGGTCTGCCTTGCAGACCATCCATTGCTTGGCTTGAGTTTTCGGAAGAGTCNGAGATGGTAATTATCGTACCATCAAGTTTCTCATGGATGAAATCTTTGTTTTCTTTTGAGAGGGTGCTATCCGTATGAAGTTGTAGGTGAATGCGTTCATNGCAAAAAGCAATAAGAGATTTTAGACATTCTAGATAAAAAGGTAATTGGCTTCCCCCAATGAGTGATTGTACGACAATTTTTTCATCCTCTTGTTCATCCATTTAGTTATTTTCCCTAAACCAGTTTTGAACTGTGGAAATAATATGTTCGACCGCATCATTCGATAACTCCGGATACATGGGTAAAGTAAGATTTCTTTGATAGAAGTGGTCCGTAACCGGGAGNTTATCCCCTCCTCGAATTCGATCTGAATAAGCAGCGTTTTGATGAACCGCTTTTGAATAATGCAGGCTGGCCCCGATTTGGTGAAATCGGAGGTATTTCATCAATTCATTTCTTCGATCACATTCAATAACATAGAGGTGCATCGCATGGAGTTGATTTTCAGCTATGTCGGGTAAGGTAATAGATAAATCTTTAAAACCTTCGTTGTAGCGTAGTGCGATTGCTTTACGTTTGGCATTATCATCCGCGAGGTGTTTTAGCTTGACCCGTAAGATGGCAGCCTGAAGTTCATCGAGTCTTGAATTAAAGCCGGGTGTGATACTTTCTCTCTCTTCGTTCCAACCGTATTGTCGAAGAGATCTTATTTTTTCNGCAAACTTTTCAGATCGGCAAAGAATCACACCCCCATCTCCTGTTCCGCCAAGGTTTTTAGTCGGGTAACAACTGTAAGCAGAAANATCTGAAAAGGTTCCTACTTTTTGTCCATCGATCTCAGCCCCATGTGCTTGCGANCAATCCTCCACCACATCTAGATTATTTGCTTGGGCAATATCCAAGATTTTATCTATTTCAGCTGGTTGTCCATAAATGTGGACNGGCATGATCGCTCGTGTATTGGAAGATACTCTCTCTTCAATGGACTTGGGGGCAATGCATCTTGTATTCGGATCGATATCTGCAAATACTGGGGTGCAACCTGCCTGTTCAATACCGGCAACTGTGGCGACTGCTGTGTGAGATGGGGTGATGACCTCATCTCCNTTTTCTAGCCCAAGGCTTCGAAGGCACAGGGCAATGGCATCGGTTCCATTCGCCACTCCCACGGCATGAAAATCGTCGTCGTGAAAGGCAGCGAATTCTTTTTCAAAGGCAAATACTTCTTTTCCTAAAACAAACCAACCTGAGTCAAGAACACGATGTATCGCCATGTCAATTTCCTCTTTGTGTTTAATATAAGAAGCACTAGGGTCGTTAAAAGGAATCATTTTTTAGAAAAAGCAAGATTTTTAGCTAGTACAATTCCAGTATAAAATGGATATGTGAATGAATATAAAATTTCAAAGTTAATTTTAGATAATATTTTAGAAATTGAATCTAAATCATTTTCGTGAAATTCCATAGTCAAGAATTTTACTTTGCTCCACATATTACTTTTTGCTAACAACTCGTATTCGCATCCTTCGCAATCAATTTTAATAAGATCAAGATTGGAGATACTGTTATGATCAAATATATTTTCAAAACTAATCATCTCATCATTTCCTGTTTCGGTTGCTATGAATTTAGATAAACATCCAGAACTACCTTCTTCAATCAATTTTCCAAAGCAAGTTTGTGAACCGACTGCAGCACAAAAACTTTTAAAACCAAATTCTTCACCATTTTTTTTTAGAAAAGAGAAAGCATTNGAACTAGGTTCGTAAGAGTAGATTTTTGCACTTTGAAAAAAACTGCGTGCAGTTATCGAAAAAATTCCGACATTAGCACCTATATCGACAATTGTTTGAATGGCTTCATTTGTTATTTTTCGAAGAAAATATTCGTCATATAAAAAAATCTCCATAAAAATTTTGGTTGCATCATTTG
Source organism: Opitutia bacterium (assembly GCA_002694035.1). Lineage (GTDB taxonomy): Bacteria > Verrucomicrobiota > Verrucomicrobiia > Opitutales > Seribacteraceae > Seribacter. The sequence continues at coordinate 4,832 of NZKY01000038.1, read as the reverse complement.
ATGCAGATATTGGTCTTCTTACACCTCGAATTGAAATGCTTTTAGGGATGGAAAAATTTTTGGTTCTGCAAAAGAGAAATTTATGTTTTAAGGCTCGGTAATTAGCATAAAATATTCTTAAAGCTTTATTATTGATCATTCTATTTCAGAGTTATATGTAGTGAGAAAACTCGGTTTTGAAGAACTCAATTGTTTGTGATATGCCATCATGGAAACTGACTTTTGGTTGCCAACCAAAAGATTTGAAAAATGCACTGTAATCACAAATGAAATCACCGACATCAATAGTTTGTCGGTCTTTTGGGAAAGGCACAAGCTCGTAGCTGGAACCATCGATTTGATTGCAGAAAACCTTAGCTGTTTCTTCGAGACTTAAGGGATCTGGAGCACCTAGATTATATACCCTACCAACTGCATTTTTACTTTTAGCAACAATGAGTAGGGCGTCGATTACATCTTCGACAAAATTATAGTCTCTCCTTTGCCGACCATCTCCAAATACTTGTATTACTTTTCCCTCAAGCAAGTTACGGATCCAGATACCAAGAAAAGTTTGGCGGGCATCTTTAATCCTCATTCTAGGACCATAAGTATTGGTTAAGCGCAAAACTGTTGAATCTATGCCATAAACCTCCTTATACAGAATGTGATATTGCTCGCCGGCAATTTTATTAATACCGTTTACATCGACAGGGTGTCGAGGGTGATTTTCATCAACTGGTAAGTACTTTGGCTTGCCGTAAATTTGTCTAGTACTTGCAAAGACAATTCGAATATTTGGATTATTTTTTCGGCAAGCTTCTAAGATTGATAATTGGGCTTTCGCATTTATGTCTAGATCCGTAAATGGATTTTCCATTGAATCTAAGTGACTAGTTTGACCAGCCAAATTAAATAAGTAATCTTTGTCTTTAACGATTTCCCTTAATGAATATGTGTCTCGAGTGTCAGATAAATTAATTGTAATTTTTTCCTTTAAATCACTCAGGTTTCTGAGATTGCCTCCATACTCGGGAATTAGGCTATCTACAACTGTCACTGCATTTCCTAAATCCACTAATCTACGCGCCAAATTAGAACCAATGAATCCCATGCCACCGGTTATTAGAATGTTCTTATTTTCAAGAGAACTCATGAAAGTTTTTTTCTGATTCCAATTTTCCGGGCAGGATTACCCGCAAAGATTTCATTATTTGATACATTTTTGGTTACAACAGCATTGGCTCCAATCACGGCATTCTCATCAATTTTAACTCCAGGAAGTATCATTGCTCTGACTCCAACAAAAGCGTTCTTACCGATTGTTATGCTATCGGTGATTAATTGCATTGTTGAGCTTTCGAAATCGTGAGTGCCAGTACATAGGTAGACTTCTTGAGCAACAGTGGCGGATTCTTGAACTTCAATAATTCCGAGCGAATAAGCACATACTCTATCACCAAGGCAAGCACGATCATGCAGTTTTATGTGCCATGGTATCTGAATGCGAACTGTTCCATGAACAAATGGATTTCCCAAAATTCCAGCCCCAAAAATTTTGAGAACGCATAACCGCCATGGATTGAAGAATTTTGGAGTCCATGAGCAAGTAATTAACCATGTAATTCGCCAAACCATTAACTTAAACTGGACGCTCCACGACCAAGGACTTGAGAATGCGTTTTTTTGTTTAGCAGGCTTCACAATTTAAAAGGTTTAGCATTTCTTTAGCAGTGTAGGCAACTCCATGAAAAAATGGTTTTCTTTCTTTTTTACAAAATGAAATTATTCGCTCAACTAATTTTTCTTCGTCTACTAGGAAAACCTGATCTGAGAATTTTTTAAAAATAAAAAGTTTTTCTGTCGGTGTATCAGCATCGTCATATGTGATGATTGGTAGACCATGTTCAAGCATTGCAGTGGTTGCACCACTTTTACCTATAATATCAAAAGGAGTTGTTGAAATACCAATATTACATTTTTGTAACTCTTTGGAAAGAGATTCAAAAGAAAGTTCACCATATTCAACTAATTTAAAGTTATATTTTTGGGAAATATGTTTAAGCTGGTTGAGCCCATCATCATCTCTCTGCCTACCAAGGATTCTTATGTGAATAGAAGAATTGGTAACCTCTGATATTTCTTCTAACTTTTGACCAAGTAATTCATATGGAAACTTTTTATAAGGAGTTCCAAACAATGCGATCTTTAGAAAATTTTCATTTAATTCTTTGCTATTTTGAGCAAAGGTTATGTTTCCAAATAAATATAAGTAATGAGCTTTTATCCCCGATAAAATTAACCGATCTAGCGAAGCTGAATTTGAACAGGTAATAAGATCAGGTTTTAAATGATTTACGAATTGAATAATTTTTCTTTTTTGTTTCCACCCTGTAAATCTTTCCCAAAACGGTGCTCTTGGGTAAGCACCGATCCATATTTCATGAAAATTGAGGTGAGTTTTTTGAGAACATAATAAACAGGCTAAATTAAAAAGCTTTTTTTCTAGAAGACCTTTTTCAGAAAAATTATATGGTGCAAATTGTATGCTGTAAAGATCAGCACTTGGTAGATTCCTTCCAAAACTATATTTTTTTTGCTTTTGATCTACTGATAGGATTTTTACCGCATGTCCCTCTTTTTTAAATTCTTCCGATAGTAATTCAACATAGTCTGAAATGCCACATTGGCCAGGATTGTAGGCACCCAATATTAAACATATTTTCAAAATATTTATTTATTGCTTCAATTGAGATTTTATACGGATCAAAGCCTCTTCAACGGAAGTAATATTGTTAATTCCCGCATTCCTTTCTTTACCTCTAATTGTTCCTTCTGGATATCCCCATTGTTGATGATGTAATTTTGCACTATCATACCAATTACCTAGCAAGGTTAGTGAGGGAACCTTAAACGCACCAGCTAAATGCATAGAAAATGAGCTATTCGTTATTACAAAATGTGATTGAGATACCATTGCGGCGGATTGTCTTAGAGTCAGTTTTCCGCAAAAGTTTCGAACTCGGTCGTTTTCTTCTATTTTAATTCTAGATTTATCATCTTTTGAACCAATAATTGAAATCGTTAAAGCAGGATCATTTTGTAACAGAGTCGTCAACTTTTTGTAGTTTTCGTTCCCCCAGCATTTCTCGTTGAACCCACCTCCTGGAGCGATAATAACTTTGTGAGATTTTTCACTTTGAAAATGCCACCTTTTCTTTGCATCTTCTTCTTCTGCATGAGTCAAAAATATGCTCGGTCTAGGCTCAATTTGCTTTTTGGCACCAAGTAATGGAAGGAATTCGAGAGCGGCTTCAGCAACCTTTTGAGTTTCATTAAATTGAACACATTTTTGGCACCAGTTATCTCCTCCAGCATAACCTTTGACACCCAACCGGTTAGGGATTGTTGCCCTTCGCAAAAGCCAAGAACCTTGGCGACTACCAAGAATATCAATCCCATGTGAAAATCTTTTTTTTGTTATGCTGCGAGATTCCTTGGAAAACAATACATAGAATAATCCTTCAAGAAAAGTTTTAGGTGAGTTTGCAGGAAATCTGCAATTTTGCTTGTTGTGCCAAGGAGCATTACAGGAAATAATCTCATCGATCTCGGGGTTGTTTTCCAAAAGCGGTTTTGCCCACTTGCCCACACCTATCGCTATTTTTGCTTTTGGGAATGCTTTTCGTAAACCCTTTAAAAGGGGGGTTGCAACGAGGACATCTCCAAGATCGTTGTTTCGCAACACGAATACCGATTTTGGAATTAAGTTCAAGGTATTATGCGATATTCCCAATATTTTTTAGGAAGATTTGTGAACTTCTTATTTCCGAAGTTTATCTTTTCTTGAGAGTACATATCCGGATAAAAATAAGAGAGATATTTTAGATTTACTAACCAAGTCTCAAAATTAGGCTTTTTTAATAATCTTTCATTAGTCGTGTCAAAATCCGGTGCAATTTTCCAATTTTTGGGGAATTGCCAATCCATGGGATGCCTAATGGTAAATTCGTCGATTATGTAAGTCTTTTCATCATCAATCGCAATTTTTTCGTACTCTTTTGAACGGTCGCATAAAAAATCATAAGCACATAAATGAAGCCCCTGCCTAACGAAAACCAAAACTGTGACCATGGTTAACAGTGGAATTAAATTTTTCTTTACTTCAAAAACTGCAATTAGAGTAAAGATTGTAACGAGGTAAAGAATGATTTCGAAAGACTTTGCATAGATACAAATCATTAAAAAGAGCGAAAAAAAAGCACTTATGAAAAATAGTCTATTCGGGCTTTTGCTTTTAAAAACGGGCACAAATGCAATCAATAATAGAATAAAGCTTGGTAGTCTAAGGATGTATCCATTGCCAAGTTTGCACGCCATGAAATAAAAAAAAGTAAGGTTTTGATAAATGGAAGAGGACCTTGCCTCGATATGATCGTCAAACATGTGTAAAAATGTTACTATTTCAAAGTTTACTAAGCAGGTTCCCAAAAAAATGGATTGAAGAAAACCAACTCCAATCACTTGGCATTTAAAGCGAAATGAGAAAGTTTCTGATTTTTTCAGAAATGAAGCTCCGATCAGAAATGCAGATGGAATAATTAAGATATGAGATGTTAAGCACCCTAAACCCAGAAAAGAAACTCCTAACCATAATTGTTTTTTTGTAAGTGCATGAATGAGAAAAAATAGACCGATGGTCCAAAGTGGAATGGCTGTGCATTCGGGGCGAAGACTCCACCTAAAGCCAAATGTAACAATTATAGGAATCAATAATGTAATTATGTTTAATACTTTAAGTGAATTTTTACTCCATTTGATCAGGACTAGGCTGGTTATAATTACGCAAAACA
>NZKY01000037.1 GCA_002694035.1 Opitutia bacterium | reverse complement strand
CGCCCAATGAAGATATGTTTTCCAAAACTTTATATCCGCCTGGATATGCAAGAAGTTTACTCCATGCCATTCCCTTCCGGGATGATCCACCCACTTTATTTACTGAATGATTGAACTTTATACAGAGCGTTCTAACAAACGCGATCACTGGCCACCGGGTAGCTACTTCCCGCCCAATAATCACCAATTGAATTACTTTTAATGAAAACTAACTAAAACGGTCTAATCATTTTTTCTAAATACAACAAAAAATCTTAATCCAAATTTGAACAAAATACACAAATTTACNCATATATGCACTTTTTNCAATATTCTACAGGCTTAAAACCTTTTACGAATCGAATTTCACTTATGCCGGACAGGATGTCTTGCATCTAAATAAAATAATAAATCAAGGAGGATAAAATCATGTCATTAACAATAAACACAAACGCAGCAGCAGTAACAGCAAGCTATAATCTATCACGTAACAACTCAGCTCTTCAGAAAAGTCTATCTAGACTCTCCAGTGGAAAAAGAATTGTTCAAACTTCAGATGATGCTGGAGGACTNGCTGTATCGATGAAATTAAATGCATCNATNAACAGAATGCAGGGAGTTTCAAATAACATTCAAAATGCAATNTCATATTTGGATGTTCAGGACGGAATATTGCANGGAGCAGCTGGNATCGTATCAAGGATGGCTGAACTAAAATCGTTNAGNCAGGATGTACTTAAAAATTCATCTGATATTGCTAACTACAACACTGAATTTAAAAATCTTCAGGTACAATTATATCAAATAAGTCAGGATACTTTTAATGGCGTGAGCCTATTCGCGACTACAATTACTGGGGCTTCAACCGGTGCTGTCTTTGGCGGAGGTGCTACTAAAGACAATACAGTCAGTATCTATACAACGGAAAGAGGGAGTTCTGGTCCAATTGTCAGTTTGAACAAAGCTCTTCTATTAAGTGCAATTACCTTTAANAAGTCAGATGTANGTACAAATGTCTCTTTCGCAAGTGCAACAACCAATGCAATCCATCTTGCAACAACTGACAGTTCATCAGCGTTGGTTCTGAATGACATTGCGGTTAGCTTCTTCACTCAAGCAATAGAAAATATTGCAACTTTAAGAGCTGAGAATGGAGGTACTGTTTCAAGATTCAATTTTGCTTACGAACAGGCAAACCGAACAAAAGCAACTCTGGAAGCTGCAAATGGAAGAATCATGGATGTAGATATAGCCACTGAAAGTACACGGCTCGCAAAATACAACATTCTAGTGCAAGCATCTGCTTCTATGTTGGCACAAGCCAATACCACTCCAAACGCAGCCCTCATGCTACTTAGTTAAAACACTTAACTGCATATTAAAGTACTCGTCTAATTTTCATTAANCACAATGAATATTCAACCATTACTTGCAANGTCGAATCATTACTTATTTCAGGCAAATANGAATATTATGAGGTCTACTGTAAGTATGTCTTCTGGTAAAAATGAGTCTCTCAAGCAAGATGACGCAGGTGGATTTGCAGTAGCGAGTAAGCTTAATTACAAGAATACCGTCGAATCCAGTATTTCGACCAACTTACAAAATCTAACTTCATTCATGCAAGTTCAGGACGGAATTGTTGAATCACTTATTAGTATTACAAACCGAATGGGAGAAGTTGCTTCTAAATCAACCGATGTACTCTTNTCACAAGAACAAAGAGAAAATTACAACAAAGAATTCCTTCAATTAGTCGACCAATTCACATCATTGCAAAATGAAACTTTCAATGGCACTAAATTATTTAAGACAAACTTCAGTGATGAAAAAACTGAATTCTTGGAATCCTTAAAGAATAACTGGTTAAAAGCTGCAGAAGATTTAACCATACAGGTATATGGTTGGACTGTAAATGCTTCTGATTCTTGGGATCTAATAATTAATGAATTGGATACTGGAGGATACGCAGCATTNGTGACCACAGCTCAATATAGTGATGGTACTGCAGATGTAATCGATATGCAATTCGACCTGCCTGATTTTGTCGCTCCTCACACTCAGCCAAATTCAACTGCTGATAGAACAGTTGCTCATGAAGTTGTACATTTGATGCAGGCTCAAAATTCTTATTATGGAGATATTACCGGGGATGGCTCAAGTAGAGGAACATGGTTTAAAGAAGGATTAGCCGAATTTATTCATGGCGCTGATAGTAGTGTAAATTCAATTCTAAATGGCAATGGAGATAATTTTGCGGCACTCGCTTCAGCCATTGGGACGGGTAATGAAAGTTGGGTCTCTGGAGAGCAGTATGCTACAGGATATTTAGCTGTTAAATATTTGCACAGCAGAATTGTTGCAAGTGGTCAGGCTGACGGTGTTAAGCACATGACCACTTGGATGAAAACGCAATTTGATACATCACAGGGTGCTTCAAACAGTGGTATTGATGATTACTTTCAAACTTTTAACATTTCGAAAGCATCCGGAGGAAATTTTACCAGTAATGCTGACTTTATTTCTAATTATAAAGGGGGAGATGGCCAGAATTTCATCTCTACTCTTCGCACTGCTGGTGATTTTTCGAATGNAGACACNGGCTCCATTCGAGGGAGTGACGAAGGTGGAGCAACCACTCTCGGTGCACAAGCCGTTATCCCTGATGCTACNGGTTCGGCACAATCTAAATTCATTGAAGAAAAAAATGAAGCAAACGATCCAGTTATAATTTCCAGTGATGGCCAAACTATCGAATTGGGCAACATCGATCCAATTTCATTTGGAGATACTAATTACTACAACCTTAGCACAATATCTGGTTCCTCGCTCACTCTTAGTAGAATTAAAGAACTCACTAATACTTTAACTTCAAGTCGTGCAAAAATTGGCAGTAATTTATCTATAGTGGAGCAAAACATCGAATCAATTCACAAAAGAAGAACTGCCTCTACAATGAGTTTATCAAGTATTCAGGATACTGATTTTAGCTCTGAAGCCACAAAGTTGGCAAAAGCTCAAATACTTAAAGATTTTAACTTAGCAACATTAAGCCAGGCTAACAACATTTCGGGGCAAATTTCCCAGATTCTTTTAACCTCATAAATGAAAAATTTTTTACATTTCAATCAGGTTTTCGACACCTGTTTAAAATCGGACAAGCAACATGAAGTTGCGGGACAAAAAACAAATCATGGAGGATTGACATAATGTCACTAACAATAAATACAAACCCGGCCGCCATTCGTGCGTCCTTTAACCTAACAGCAAACAACAAGAATCTGCAAACCAGTCTAACCAGGCTGTCTAGTGGAAAACGCATAACCAAACCAGCGGATGATGCGGGTGGACTTGCGGTGTCAATGAAGCTCAGCTCTTCAATAAGCCGTACGAAAGCTGCGATCTCAAACATTCAAAATTCACTATCATTCGGCGAGGTGCAAGATGGCGCTCTTCAAGCAGGGGCTCGTATTATAGACCGTCTTGCAGAACTGAAGTCATTGAGTCTGGATGTCATGAAGAGTTCTGCGGATATTGCTAACTATAACACAGAGTTCCGTGCACTCCAGCAGCAGTTATATGCAATTACACAAGAAACATTCAACGGTGTAAGCTTGTTTGCATCAAAAACAACAGCTAATGGTGCAATGACCTTTGGTACAGATAAGCACACCATTAGTGTTTTCACCTCTGATCGCGGTGCCGCAGGTTCTGTTGTCAGCCTAAACAAGTCAGCTCTCATGTCAGCACTGACTTTTACCAGTCTGACTGATGCTTCAAGTGCTGCCACAGGCTCAGGAATTACGATTGCTGCATCTCTTGCCTCAAGTGCAATTGATATAGCTGATATAAGCGTCAGCTTCTTCACCAAAGCATTGGAAAATGTTGCCACTCTGCGTGCCGAAAACGGAGCAACAATGACCCGTCTTCAATTCGCCGAAGATCACCTCAGATTATCCAATGCAAATCTGGAAGCCGCAAATAGTCGGATTATGGATGTCGATGTAGCCACAGAGTCAACGGCTTTGGCTAAATACAACATCCTGTCACAGGCATCTGCCGCCATGTTGGCTCAAGCCAATATGACGACAAACACTGCCCTCATGTTACTAGGATAAAATTAACCCTAAACCATATAAAGAAAGGAATTCGAAATTATGGCCTTATCAATCCTATCAAATGCGGCCGCTAATCAGGCCTCATTCTCTCTCAATAAGAACAGTGCAAAGCTTCAGCAAAGCTTATCTCGCTTATCGAGCGGAAAGAAAATAACCACACCATCAGATGATGCTGGAGGACTTGCAGTCTCAATGAAGCTAACCTCCGCAATCGGAAGAAATAAATCAGTCATTGCCAATATACAGAATGCACTCTCCTATGCGGAAGTTCAGGACGGTGCACTTCTGTCAGCTGCTACGATTGTCAATCGCATGGCTGAACTCAAGTCAATGAGTCTTGATGTCATCAAAAGTAGTGCCGATGTTGCCAACTACAATGTCGAGTTCAAAGCTCTACAGGAACAACTCCACTCCATTGCAAATGAGAGTTTTAATGGAGTCACTCTTTTTTCCAGTGAAAATGGAAAAAAGTTTGGTGAAGCAAGTCATGTCGTAAATGTTACAATATTCACTTCTGACAAAGGTAGTTCGGGAGCCGTCGTTAGTTTATCTAAGGGTCAACTAATTGGTGCAGTGACATTCACAAGTTCAACGAATGACTCAAGCGTCGCAATTGGAACTGCAAATTCTGTAATGTTGGCCGCAAGCCTATCCAGCAATGCTATAGACATAACTGCATTGGGTGTTAGCTTCTTCACAACTGCATTGGAAAACATTGCCACCTTGAGGGCAACTAATGCAGCAGGTATGGCCAGACTCCAATTGGCTGAAGATCATGCACGCCTAACTAAGGCAAACTTGGAAGCAGCAAATAGTCGAATTATGGATGTCGATGTTGCTGAAGAGTCAACTCGGTTTGCAAAGTATAACATACTGACTCAAGCATCAGCCGCTATGTTATCTCAGGCAAATCAATCCTCTGCTACAGCCTTACTCTTACTCTAAGCAAAATGAGCTTGAACTTAGGAGGAGGCAGTACGACCTCAAACTATAACGCCCTTCAACTCGGGAACGCGCAATCTTTGTTAAGTCAAAGTCTAAAGCGTCTCTCTAGTGGTAACCGGATAAATTCGCCATCTGAAGATCCAGGGGGCCTGGCTGTTTCAATGAAATTGAAACATGCCATTACTGTGACAACCGCTACTAAGAATAATGTTGATAATGCTCTCTCGTTTACAGACACACAGGACGGTGCTCTTGAATCGATAGCAAGCATTCTTGACCGAATGTCCACCATTCGGACTAGCTATGGCAGTGGAACCGCAACAACATCAGACAAAGCAAGCTACGCCTCTGAATTCAAGGAATTACAAAAATCGCTTAATAGCTTTAAAAGTGAAACCTTTAATTCCTTAAGCTTGTTCACTACAGGAACCAACTCGAAAAGTGTCTATATCTCAACACGAGGAGATTCAGGAGCTTCTATTTCAATAAGTTCATTGAACCTGGATGAAGCCCTTAGCGTTAGTTCTACCATTAACTTGGGTAGTGCTGCTACGACTGCAACTGCAGTGACGATATCATCAATCAGCATATCAAATCTGACTACTGCAATATCAAATGTAGCAAGTCTCCGTGCGACAAGCGGTGCAACATCATCAAGGCTCCAGTTCTCTTCGGACTTCTTGGCTACCAGCAAGAATAATCTGCAAGAAGCAAATAGTCGAATCATGGATGTAGATGTTGCTGATGAAGTTACAAACTATGCAAAATATAATGTTCAAGTGTATGCTGCAAGTGCTGCACTTGCCCAATCTAACCTGAATATGGGAATTGTATTAGACTTGTTAAAATTTGGCCGATCCTAAGCCAAAACTTAGACGATTTGGTGCGGCCATTCGGGATTCATGGAGGATGAACGAATGGCCCGCCAGATTGGCCAAGCTTTAAATATAATCTTATCAAAATGTCATTAATCACGCCAGTTCTTGGTTCACATCACCAAATCAGACAATCGATCAGAAGCCGTCAAATTACTGATGCAAATGATCGAATTAGTTCGGGTAATAGAATTAATAATAGTCGAGCGATCGATTCTGGGTCACTAAGAATCTCAGAAAGGATTAAAGTTGAGAACAAGTTCTCCCATGCTGCGAAGAAAAATTTGGAGAATGCGTACAATCTAGCTCAGTATCAGGCAGATATACTAAATTATGCTGATGGAACAATGAGAAGAATGAATGAGCTTGCTTTTCAGGCAACGGATATAATGACGAGTCGAAGCGACAGAGAGATGCTCGATGCAGAGTTCAAATCGCACTCTAAACAATTAAAAGATCTTCTTTATGATCGTACTTATGATAAGGTAATGTTTGATCCCCTGTCTTCTACAAATATTGAAACTATCGACTTGCCCCCTCCTGAAGCCGGCAATTCCTCAAGAGTTTCAGAAAGAATCGACATTGGTGCACTATCCGCAAAAGTCAAGCTATGGTGGGATCCCTTAACTGCACGTGATCGATTCCAAATTTATGTTGGTGGGAAAAGAATATTTGATACTGGTGAGTATAGGTCAAATGTAGGCGGTAGAAGGTCTGAAGTTGTAAATGGAGAAAACAGAACGGGTGATTACTTCGAAATAGATTTTGGACCGGGAAAAATAAATGTAACGGAAGCATCGGATAATAGAGGAAATCCTGGTACTGACGGAGAAAATATTCATCCAAACTATGATCATAACAATTATCCATTTACCGATGCTCCAAAAGGTGACAGTTCAATAGTTGAATTTGTTATCAATGACGAGGGACCTGAAGGGATCACCAAAAGTAGTGGTACAATTTGGTATAGATGGCTTGAAATTGAAAAGCAGGAAGTTGATGGTCCGACTGGTATCAAAAACGAGAAAGGTGAAATTCTAGAAATTGAACCTGTTGGTTTTGCAACCATGTCTGACTTAAACTTGCTCAGTCGAGAAGATGCAAGTTTAGCACTTACAAAGACAAGGGAAGAAATTGAAAGCATCCAAACTCAAGTTTACACACTTGCAAAGACTTTTTCCGAATTAAAATTTGCAACTGAAAGAGTAGAAAATAAGCAACAGGTCCAAAGCATAGCATTAGGACAAATTAAGGATGCGGAAATTGCTTCTGAATATACAAATTTAGCAAAAAACCTACTACATCAAGAGGCAACTAATCACGCGATTATCCACTCTAGGATATCTGCCCAGAATGTTTTCAATCTCTTAGTATAATTTTAAAATCTGCATCTAATATGAACTTTATCTCACCAGTTTTATCAGCAAAATTCGAGACGCAGCATTCCATACGACAAAGACAAATCAACAAGTCTAGTAATAATATTGCTTCTGGGGATAGGCTTTCGTCCAATCCTTCTATAGATTCAGCTGCATTCCGAGTATCAGAAAGGTTAAAAACGGAAAACAAATTAACTAATTCTGCAAAAAAAAACTTAGAGAACGCATATACCCTTGCCCAGCATCAGGCTGATATAATGAGTCATGCCGAGAATATAATAAAACGCATGAATACTCTTGCATACGAAGCAACCGACCCTATCAGCAGTGACCACGACAGAGAAATTCTTGATCATGAATTCCAGGAACATTCTAAAACACTGGAATCCCTCATGTTCGATAGAACTTTCAACAATCAATTATTGGACCCACAAGCTGCTGATTATATTGATAAAACCATTGTTTATCCTGACGAAGAAACTGCAAGCGGTGCATATTCTAAAAAGATAGATATCTCATCGATAGGTGCAAAAGTAAGGCTTTGGTGGAATAGTTATGATTCTCGTGATAGAATTCAACTTAAGCAGGGAAATGACTTGTTTTTCGATTCAGGAGAATATCTTTCAGATACAGGGAGCGGAATCAGAAGTGAGGTTATTGATGGCCAAACTATTTACGGTGATTATTTCGAAATTGATATTCAACCCAACCAAGTTTCATATTTTTCTGCACCGGACAATAAAGGTGATGCCAATTTTTCTTTAGCACCCGGTTACCCTCAGACAAATGCACCGTCGGGAGAAAGTACGACGATTGAAATAAGTGTAAACGAACCTGGTCCAGAAGGAATCACTCGAACCGGTCCCATAAACTGGTCATGGGCAGTTTCAATTTCACCAGAGCAAATCGCGGGACCTCAAGGAATTATTGATGAAAAAGGCGGTCTTTACGAGCTAAGCCCGTTAGGATTCTCTACACTAAAAGGCTACACGATAAACTCAAGAAGAGAAGCCAGCCTTGCACTGGAAAGATCGGGGCAGGAACTTGAAAGCGTTCGTAATCAAATCTACACTTTAGCCAAAACATTTTCTGAAATTCAGATAATTTCAGAGAAAGTTAACCATAAGATTTTCGCACAAGAAGTAGCTATTGGAAGAATTAAAGATACAAATATCGCCACTGAATACACAAACTTGGCAAAAAATCTACTGCTTCAAGAGGTAAATAATCAAAGTATCATTCATTCAAGAATGCACGCGGAAAGAGTTTTAAAACTAATTAGTTAAAATGATCGGAAGAAAGAAAGAATTAAATTTCTTAACAAACGGATTAAGTCCGCGTGGCAATCTGCGTTGTTCCGTTATAATAGGAGAGGAAGGCATTGGAAAATCGACTCTAATTAGAGAACTGATATCCAATTTAACCAAAAATCATCTAAGTTCATTATCAATGTATTTAGAATCTGCAGATTGTGATGACCATTGTTCTCTGCTTTCTGCAATCACAAGAAAAATGAGTTCTGCAAATAGTGAACTCACCACTTCTCTGCATCAGTTTGCAAGGCAATTTGGAGGGAAACTTACTGAAATACAATCTCGTTTCAGACAGAATGAGAATGATGATGTTTTTTCTGCTGAATTAGCTGAAACATTTGTGCATTCGTTGGAGAATAAAATTAAAGATGCAAACCATGAATTAGCAAAAGTTACTCCAGTAATTTTTATTGATGATATTCATCTTTTAAATCCAAAAACCTCATCTTGGTTTACAAGCGAATTCAATAATAGCATAAGAAAATCAAAACTTTTTAAAAACTCCCGATTTATATTCACTACCCCTTTCTTAAATATTGAATTAGATAAATTTTTAGCAAAGCTTGGAATAGCGACACCACACTTTCTTAAGTTGCCCAGATTTAGCATTGAAGAATGTAAACAATTAATTCGTCTTTCAGGTTTTAAAAATGAAAACCAAACCGATGAAATTATAAAAAAATCAAATGGTAACCCATCGAAATTGTTGAATATTTTAAGAAATCATACTAAATTAACATTNAAANAACNAGATGTNATGAATCAAAGCGATACAAAAGAAAAAAATCTTTTTTCGGATTTTTCNGAAAAAGAACTNAATCACCTATTACNTGCATCTTACCCGAGTCGTATAAATCGTTANAATCTAGAATTTTTCTGTGAACCTCGAGAAGCAGCTTTTTGCTTTAATTGGNTGAAGCGGCAAAAAGCATTGGTGGAAATTCAACCTGACGGAGATTTGATTTTAAATGGTGACTTTAGATCTCAAATGAGGAGTTTTCACAAACAAGAAGAACCTGAGAAATCAGAGGAAATGTCCAATAAGGCAACAATTATTGATGCTTACTCTGAGTTTTGCCCAAACCCAAACCAGCACTGGATTCCAGTCAATCTACACCTTTTTAATTCTTTCACAAAAGATTTATGCAAAAAACTCTTCAACGAAATAGAATACAATGAAATTGTTGAATTTCTAAATGATAATGAAGACACACTTGAAATTACCTCTAATCAATACAGATTAAAGGATGATATTAAGTTAGTAACTCAAAGATTTATTGAAATTGGAGGTGGAACACCTAAAGAAAATTTAATCGAGAATGCACAAAAAGAGTGGAATATCTATCAAGAGAAATCTGCTGAAAAAAGAAATCGACTTGAACAAGAAAAGTTGAATCTTGAAGAGGAATCATTTGATGCTGAAAAACAGATTGTTTCCCTATCTGAACTTAAGAAACAACTTTTAGACGATTTTAAGAACCCCAAAAAACAAGGTTCTAAACTGGAATTCTCTTTCAGTACATCTATCATTCTAATTGTATTAGGAATTGGTACAGTTGGACTCAGTCTTTTTGTCGATTCACTTGGCAGTTATCATGCCGCATGTGGACTGGCGATAACACTATTTGGATTTTTCTGGCCTAACATAGAATCTAAAAAACAAGCTTTTCAATCTGCTAATAATGCTCCCAAACTTGCGATTGAAACCCAACAACGCTCCCTTGCTCATAGAATCAGCGGTCTTTCTTCAAGGGTGAGTTCAATTCACACTAACTTAGAATCATTAAACAATGACTTGGGGCTCCTTGAGCAAGGAATGAATGCTCCTTACATTGCTGAATAAACTTTTGTATTTTATAAACTTCATACAAAGCAATTTTTTTTGGAGTTAAAATAAACTCAGATTACCATTAAATTTTTTCAGGTATTCTGATAGTCGAAAATTTTCTTTTTCATTCAGCACAATTGATATTTTATTAATTAAATCACCGGCTATCTTGTTGGTTTCCTCGTAGACTTTTTTTCCTTTTACACTTGGTACAATCCGATTAACTCTTCGATCATTCCCTCTACTAGATAATACAATAAATTTCTTGTTATTTAGACGACTAACAAGGGAGGATAAATTATTTTCATTTGTGCCAATAAGTTTGGCTAACTCTTTCTGACTGTAAGTTTCGGGTAAATTTTCGCAAATACATCTAAGAACCGTATACTGAGCAGTTGTTATCGGTAATCCAGAAATTTTTTTTCTAAGCAAGTAATTTAAACCAAACCAACAATTTCGAATTAAAACTGGTAGCTTTTTTTTATCCGGATTCATCTATTGAACAAATCAAATATTTTCACGCAAAAGTTTTTCCATTCCAACCCCACATATAACGCTCACTTCGACTAAACTCTATATAAATTCTTTTTGGGTCAATATCACTCATATTAGAAAACAAGTGTGAAAGTGACTCACTCAATTTTTTTGTAATGTCTGCCGAAAGTTCGCCAACATTCTTAACTTCGATGTAAAGTGAATTTGCTTTTGAGTCTCCACCAAATGATTGAAAATTACTCTTATCAAATATAACCATTACATAATCGATAGATTTATTCAAAATGGATGAAACTTCCTTAGAAACTTGATCAGATAGTTCATCAAAGGAATCAAGGTCAATTCCTGGAGGGTATTGAATTTTTACAAGTGGCATGAAACTTTTAAATACGACATAACAACTTTGGATATTTATCTCTAATGAAATAAATTAATTTTTATTGTGACCACACTTACAAATTATTAATTATAAACCAATGAAAATCTCTCTTTCACCTATATTAATAATACTTTTATTTTCCAGTTGTGAAATACAACAGCAAGAGCATGTCACACCGTTACCCAAAGATGATGAATCGACTGCAAAAACCCCTACAAAACCTTCGAAGGTGATTCAAGACACAAAAAAAGTTATTAGGTATAACTCACCTCAAAAAATTTCACCAAAACAAGACATAGACAAATCTTTTGAAAACATATCCGGTGAAATAATTAGGGGTAAAGCGATACATCCTTTTCCAAAGGAGAATCTATTGAATTGAATCATAAATTAAATAAAGACAAAGTAGTTCGTATTCCTACTTCTGATACACTTGATCTGCATAATTTCCACCCTAGCGAATTAAAATCACTTGTTCATGAATATCTTCAAGATTGTTTTCTTAATGGGATTTTTGAAGGCAGGATTATTCATGGGAAAGGAATTGGTACGAATCGAGACATAGTGCATGCTATTTTGAAAAGTCACCCCAAAATAGTTAGCTATTCACTTGGAACTAATAATTCTGGAGGTTGGGGGTCAACCTCTTTTAGATTGTCCTCATCTAACTGATTTTCAAATTTTCTTTTTTATAAAAAATGGCACACGATTAAACCGTACCTATGAAAGAAATCTTCGACAGTGATCACCCCAAAAAGAAGAAAAAAGTTGATCAAATTGCACTGTCTTCGCCCTTTATGCGAATACCTAAAATGGATGTTCGTGTTGCTAGAGATCTTATCGATACTGGAATTATTGAAATTTACCAATTACAGGGAAGGTCTGCAGAAAGTATTTTTGAAGAAATTTTAAAAAACAAACCTGACACGCCTAAATACAGACTTTCATTTATAAAAATGGCTATTTATTTTTCTGAAAATGAAAACCCCGATGCCAGACTTCTACATCCGGCAGAATGGGCAAATTAAATATCCTATTAACTGCTACTTGAACTAGACAAATTTCTCAAAGCACGCTTTGCCTGGCAGATCATAAAGATCCCATAACCCGAGAAAAGGATTCCATTAATCATAATCATTCCAAAGTTGCCTTGATCAAATCCAACTGCAAACAATCCAAATCCTACAACGGTAAAGACATATCCAAACCAGGAGCGGTATTTTATAAGGCGTCTAAAGTGAGCAATCTTTTTATCTTTTTCTTCGTCCGTTAAAACCGATTTCATAGACTAATTAAAATTAGATTCTTCATCTTTCCCTCCCAAAGCCTTGTTGATCAAATCTAACCTGTCATTCTCCCATATTAAATCATCAATTAGCATCTGAGCACGTTTTCCTAAATTTTGCACCTCAAGCAGTGCCTGCTTGCGAAGAGACTGTTTGCATAAAGAATATGCTGCTAGGTCAACAAATGATGTATTATCTTCAATTGGAGTAAGAAAGTCTAACATTTCTTTGGTTACATCACCACCGAGACTAAGATTTCTTTCCAGTTGATAAATAATTTTCTCCCGCAAACCAGTAGATGAATCATCCACAATGGTTTCAATTGGTTCAACATTTATTATACGAAAAGGAATTTCTTGATCAATGGAAACGATTTTCACCCTAGATAAACCCTGTAGTAGCACAAAAGATGTCCCGTCTGCGTTTTCTTTTGAAACTCTGATTAAACCAGCTGTAGCTACGCCGTATGGTAGCTCTAAATGCTCTTCTTCTTGAGTCACATTTTCCCTTTCTCCAACAACGGCAAAAATACGATCCCCTTCTAATCTTTCGGCTAACATTTTTTTATACCTCTCTTCGAATATTCTGAGAGGCATCATCGCCTTAGGAAATAAAACAACACCACGAAGAGTCATTGTTGGAATCCGGTTTGGGATAGAAAAATCGCAGGGTTGCATATAAGTTATCTTGTATAGATTAAAAAAAAGGTCAAATCACCAAACCGACAACAGTCGCCGAAAGAAGGCACGCAAAAGTTCCAGCTATTAATGCTCGAAATCCTAATCTAGTTAAATTTTCACGCTGCTTTGGTGCAAGAATTGCAATGCCTGCTACCTGTATCCCAACAGAAGAAATATTTGCAAATCCACAGAGTGCATAGCTTGCTAGAATAACAGTTTTTTCTTCGATGAAAAGATTATCAGTTTTAAATTCACCAAGATGAACATAAGCAACAAATTCATTCAGAATAAGTTTTTCTCCGAGTAATTGCCCGACAAGCAAAACATCTTCACTATTTATACCCATTAACCAAGCCAACGGAGAAAAAAATAATCCAAACAAATATTCGAGTGAAATCGAGTTATTTTCTAGACCAATTAAACGGCCTAGTCCGAGAGTCTCAAATATAAGATCACCGATAATGAAGTTGATCAGAGCAACTAAACCGATAAATACAATCAAAATTGCCCCCACATTAAAAGCCAATAGCAAACCCTGAGAAGTACCTTTTGTTAGAGCATCAAAAAGATTCTGAGTTGTTTGATCTTTAGATATTTCAAAAGTATCATTTGGTTTTTCTTTTTCAGGAAAGATAATTTTCGCACATACAATGGCAGCAGGTGCTGACATCAATGATGCAGTTAAAAGATGCTTTGCGAAAAGTTCCTGAAGTTCAGGATCACTCCCTCCTAAAAAAGACACATATGCCGCAAACACGCCACCCGCAATTGTTGCAAACCCCCCTGTCATTAGGCAAAGAATTTCAGATTTTGTCATTCTTTCCAAGTATGGACGAATCAGCAAAGGTGCTTCAGTTTGGCCAACGAAAACATTTGCAGACATTGCCAAGCACTCAGAACCAGATATCTTCATTGTTCTTTTCATTATCCAGGCAAGAATATAGACAACCCGTTGTAAAATCCCCCAATGGTAAAGAAGAGCAGAAAGGGCGGAGAAAAATAATATTGAAGGTAAAACACGAAATGCAACAACAGTTCCAAATTCATGTGCATCACTGGCTAAGTCCCCAAAGACGAATGTCGCACCTTGATATGAAAACTCGGTTAAGCGGACTACACCTTTCGAAAAAGAACTAACCAAGTCAGAGATAAGAGGAATTTTTAATAAAAGAAGTGCAAACAAAAGCTGTAAAATCAATCCGGATAAAACCAGACGGTATGAAACTTTTTTTCGATCAGCACTAATCAGCCATAACAAAAAGAGTAAACATAAAATCCCGAAAATACTGTGAACAAAATCCATGTCAGATAGATTGGGAAGTCTTCATTCGAAGATCAACTTATAAAATGAATTAGTTCGCTGTCCTTGAGCGTGTACTTAAGAAAACTTTACCTCTAATTTACAATCTATAATGTAAATCTTAAATCCATATAAACTTTAAGCTATTAATTTAAATGAAAGAAAACAACTCTTCAAAAAAAATCCTATTGATTGGCGGCGGAACCGGGATGGGAAAAGCGACTGCAATATATTTGGCGAAAAAAAACCATCAAGTAATTATATCTGGAAGAAGAAAAGAGAAACTTGATGAAGTTGCCTCGCTTTCATCTGAAATATACCCAAAACAAGCCGATATTACAGATAGAGATTCGACATCTCGTTTGTTCAGTTGGTATCAGGATAAATTTGGTGATCTAGATGTATTGATTAATGCTGCTGGTATAAATATTGCCAATCGTACGTTAAGGGAAATTTCATCGGAAGAATGGGATAAAGTAATAAGAATAAACCTGACTGGTTCCTTCAATTGCCTAACTGAAGCATTAAAAATAATGAGGGTCAAAAAATCTGGCCTAATCATAATGATTAATTCAGTTGCAGGAAAACGAGCAACACCTCTTGCAGGTGTAGCTTACAACGCATCTAAATTTGGAATGCATGCCTTAACTGTAAGTGCTTCAGAAGAGGAGCGAGAGAATGGAATAAGGATAACCAATATTTATCCAGGCGAAGTAAATACACCTATTTTAGAAGAACGACACAGTCCTCCTTCAGCAGAGCATAGGAGTAAAATACTACAACCCGATGACATAGCAAAAGTTATTGATCACCTAATTACTCTCCCGGAAAGAGTGCACATTCCAGAGCTCATAATTAAACCCAATCTGCAAAGCTATATATAAGATTTTATGTACTCTAAATTACAAGATTCTCTGCGATAGATGAAACTGCAGCCTCCACATTCTCCCTGTGCCCAAAAGCACTTAGACGGAAAAAACCCTCACCTGCTGGACCAAAACCAGAACCAGGAGTACCTACAACATGGCACTCATTAAGTAATTTATCAAAGAACTCCCATGAAGATAGATTATTTGGAGTCTTTAACCAGACATAAGGGGCATTACCACCACCGTAAGTTGTAATTCCTTTAGATTGCAACCCGTGATTTATGATCGAAGCATTTTCGAGATAGAAAGCAACCTGTTCTTCTGTTTCAGCTCTTCCCTCTTTACTCAAAATAGCGACCCCACCTTCCTGGACTATATTGGAAGCACCATTAAAAAAAGTGTTTTGTCGCCGAGTCCACAAACTATGAAGGGTTCCTGGCTCTGTATCTTCAGCAACACAAGCTTTGGGTACAATTGTCCAAGCTAATCGAACACCAGTAAATCCGGCGGTTTTTGAAAAACTATTTAGTTCAATTGCACATTCGTGAGCACCTTCAATTTCATAGATACTTCTAGGTAAATCAGGATCAGTAATAAAGGAGGCATAGGCAGAATCGAAAAGAATAATTGCTTTATGCTCCCTAGCATAATTAACAAATTTTGAAAGTTGTTCTTTAGTTGCGACCGCACCAGTTGGATTGTTAGGACTACATATATAAATTAAATCAACTTTCTCCTCAGGGAGATCGGGAAAAAAGGAATTATCTTCCCTGCATGGCATGTAGACAAGGCCCTTATACCCATTTTCGTCGGCAAGACCAGTCCGACCTGCAATTACATTGCTATCAACATACACAGGATAAGCTGGGTCTTGAACCGCAACAACACAATCCGAAGAAAAGATACCTTGTATATTTGCCGAGTCAGATTTTGCACCATCACTTACAAAAATTTCACTTGAGTCAATATTTGCATTATATTCAGAATAATAATCTGCAATGGCTTCACGTAGTGATGGTATTCCTTCCGAAGGGCCATACCCTGAATAACTTTCCGCATTTCCGAGATTATCAACTCCCTGATGTAAGCCTTTTAAGACTGAAGGCACAATTGGCTCAGTGGTATCCCCAATTCCTAATCGCATTACATTAATGTTAGGATTTGCATTTGTAAATTGACTCGTTCTACGGGCAATCTCAGGAAAAAGATAACCGGCTGATAACTTTTGATAATTTGGATTTATTTTCGCCATAACGGATCAAATTAGTATGAAAAAAATATTTGGCAACTGACAATATTACTCACCGGACTGCAAAAGCAATCCATGCTTTCGAGCAGAAGAAAAGGAAAGTAGAAATGAGACCATCCCTAAGAGAAAATAAATTAAGTTCAAACTTAATGCACTCCAGAGCAAATCTGCCCTCCATTGCCCGTCAAGCAATAAGGCTCTCATACCCTCAAAAACATATGATGTCGGTATTACACTAGCAACTTCCTGCAACCAGAGTGGCAAAGTTGACAATGGATAATAAATACAAGAAACTGGTGCGATCATAAACGGGAGAACCCATGTTAGACTCTCAGCCCCTAGTCCATAACGAATTAGAATCCCGGTTACAAATTGAGAAATCGCCCATCCTGTAAACACAAGATTGAAAAAGAATGCAAGCAAAGGGAAGCCCATATCAAATACGGAGACACCAAAAAAAGGTATTGCAAGTAAAGCAGCTGGAATCATTCCGATTAGAGTCCTGATCAGACTAATAGATGCTAAAGAAATCATCAATTCCCAGGGACGAAGGGGAGCCACAAATAAATTTCCTAAATTCCTAGACCACATTTCTTCAAGAAAAGATAAAGTATAGCTAACATGTGATCTAAATAGTGAATCCCAAACTAAAACAACAGAGATAAGAATGCCTGATGTAGAAATTTCTGGTTGAGAAGAGCCAAAATGCAAAGAAACAAACCCCCATATAATGAGTTGCATTGTAGGCCAGTACGAAATTTCTATTATTCGCGGCCAAGAGCTTCTCAGTACATATAAATATCTTAAAAGTAAGGCCTGAATACGAACTAAGGAAGAATTTTTCATTTTACTGAGCTATTTACATTGAAAAAGACATCCTTCATGGAATTGCAGGCATACTTTTTGTAGAGATCCTTAATTGATCCCTGCTCCACCAATTCTCCCTGCTTCATTAGCAAAACATTTCCACAAAGCTGCTCAACTTCTTGCATATCATGACTAGCCAAAAGTATAGTTCCTTGGTTTTCATTTTGATAGTTAATCAAAAATTTACGGACCCATGCCGCAGTCTCCGGATCAAGGCTTGCAGTAGGTTCGTCTAAAAGAAGAAGTTCAGGTCTATTAATCAGTGCTTTAGCTAGGGAAACTCTTGTTTTTTGACCAGCCGAAAGCTTTTTTAGTCTTCTGTCGAGATAATCATTAAGGCGAAATGTTTCAGTCATTTCATCAACAGCGGACTCTATATTTTTTAAACCATATAATTTTGCATAAACGGTAAGGTTTTCCCTAACTGTTAATCTTTGGGGTAAATCAACATATGGAGATGAAAAATTCAATTTTCGTAAAGCAGAATATCGATTTTTAACAAAGTCACCTCCAAAAATTTTTATCGTACCACTACTTGGGAGCAGTAAGCCCAAAAGCATAGAAAGCGTGGTGGTTTTTCCAGCACCATTTCCACCGAGCAACCCAGTAATTGAAGCTGATTGTAAGGAAATATTCAGACCATTTACAGCACGAATAGACCCAAAGTCTTTAATTAAAGAACTAGTTTCTAAAATAGTACCCATTTAAAAAGCATAATTACGGAAAGTAGAATGATGCTTAAATAAATAATTACAATTGTAACATCAATTATTTGTAACTTTATTAATCTCATTTGTGAGAAGGTCTGCCCCCGCTTCAACAGACAACTTATTGATTTCTTCAAATTCAACAATGTTGTAATGAGCTTTAATCTTAGTAAACGGTAAAGGTATAATGAATCTATCCCATGAATTTAGTTTAATATTAATACCATACTCGAAAGATAGAATAAATATTGGTTTCTTTGTAACCTTCGCTAAAAAAACAACTCCCGGCTTAACTTCATAGATTGGTCCCCTTGAGCCGTCTGGAGTAATACCAACATCAAAATCACCCTTTAATTTTTTTGCTAACAAGCGGATAGCTTCAGGTCCCTTATTATTTCTTGAACCACGAACTGCATTTATTCCCGACCATCCGTAAAACTTTTCTAACCACGCACCATCTCTACTTGAACTGATTAATCCATAGCATTTTCTATTATTTCTAAATCTTCTATGCCACTCACCCGCTAAAAATAGCCGATTATGCCAAAGAGCAATAATTGCTGATTCGTTGGAACTATTTAGAGATTCTAGAAATTTCATATCTCCAGAGTCTATTCTTAAGGAGCGAAGCCAGACTCTATATACCAACCCGAAAGGAAATACAAAAAGTGAAAGAAAGAACCCTAACCTGTAGGGTGAATTCGGGGTCGCCCTACGAGGCTTTAACATCAAATTTTAAAAGTCGAAGTTTAATCCAATTTCGGCAGAGTGCGTAGGAACTTCTTCCTCGTGGGCATATCTGTAACCTAAACTTAATGCAAAATACTCGCTAAACCGAAATTTCAAGCCAGTATTGGCGGTAAGAAATAGATCATGAGACTTCCTTTTACCTAAACTCTTTTTATCTTCAGTTTGGGTTAAATAATAGCCTATTCCACCCCCAAGGTATCCTTCAAGTATCCAAACTAAATTATTTGAATAGGAAAGATCTAGATATCCAGCAAAAGTTTCGCTTTCACCATTTAAAACTTTCAGGGGAGATTTAATCTTTGATGAAGAGTGAAATGAATTCGCTTTGTAAAGTCCACCCAATCCAATCTTGAAATTATTGATCACAAAACCTCCAGCCAAACCAGCTGTATAACCGGGATCGTACCTTTTATATGAGAGACTAGACTTATGAATTTTGTGTGGAATCGAAAAACCAGAATTTATTAGAAAATAATTTCCCAAACCGGTCTGATTTTTTGGATTGAATGTACTTATTACCTGATTGTCTTTCTTAAAGTTACCAGGAGAATCAACATTAAATGCCAATTGGTTTTCATTCTCAGCAGAATTGACTGGGTTGTTGATGATAGGCTCAGTTCCAATTTGGCTTTTCGGTTCAATACCGGGATTATATTCAAAAACGGGCCTTTGTGGTTGGTTGCTAGTATCAAAAGGCTTTTTGAAAGAACCATCTTTAGATAATCCGTAAAAAATTTGGTCAAATCTATTTTGAAGATTGTGCAATTTCTCTGAATACTGATTCAGTTCACTCTTCATTGAATGGATTCTTTTCTGTTGATAAAAGCTCTTATCATCCATTCTTTCATAATAGTCTACCACAGGCTTTGTTTCTGAAAAATATGACTGAGAGTTATTATTAAATGATCTTTGGGCAAAAAGATCAGCAGTTAAACAACACAATATAATAGAAAAGAATCTAAGGGACATGATTTTGAGTTGGGAATTCATAGCACAAAGAACATGCAAAAAAGATTCAAATTTAAAGCAACACAAAAGATTTTGATTAAGAGTTGATAACTACTCTTTCTCTTTTCAGTACCCTACGAAAATAGTAGTACAGAGCATGAAAAATAAAGAAATATAATATATTAACAATTATCCCACCCCGAAGTGCTGTCCTCAGACCATCCTCTTGACGAACAGCCCTGCGATGTGCCACCAAGTTTCTTTCTAATACTTCATCGGAAGACATATCAACTCGAGCGTCAAAGAGTTCATTACTCATATTTGATTCAACAAATTTCTTTGGAATTTCAGGTTCGACATTAGAAATAATATCAAAGTAATCCCTTCTCTCAGTACCTAAAATTGGGCCTACCTGTATTTCTCGATGAAAGGTAAATTGAATAATACAAGCTGTAATTAATAAAAGCCCTTGTGAGACAATCCACAATTTAAACTTTAATGACATAGAGACTCAGATTAACTGATTGCATAATTTGAGCAAAAACAAATATCTAAATTTGTAATATTTGAAATTCATTGTTGCCAACAATGATAGCATTATAAAAAACTTTAGACGGGTGATGAGGATTTTTCTAATTATTTTATTTATTGGTAAAAGTGTAAACTGCTTCGGAGCTGATTCCGTTCATGTTGTTCGTCAAAACGAAACATTAAGCCAAATAGCTAATAAATACGGTGTCTCAATGAGTGCTATTCAAGTACTTAACAATATCTCAAACCCAAATTTACTTTTTGCAGGGAAAAAATTGAAGATTCCCATTGGCTCGACAAAAGAAATTGATTACACCGTTAAGAAAGGGGACAGCTTGGGGTCCATCGCAAATCGATTTAAAATTAAATTGAGCATACTGGCTTCTAGAAACAAGATATCCCGCCCAGATCTTATCAAAATTGGGCAAAAGCTTATCATTCCGCTTGATGACACCAAAAAAGTCGAAACCAATCTTTTATCCTCTTCCACATTAAAATCACTTTCAAGTATAAGACCGAAAACTGGAAAGTGGAAAAAAATAATTGTCCATCACTCAGCAACTCCTACAGATGACGCGGTGAACATGCACAATGTCCATAAAGCACGAGGTATGAAAAACGGCCTTGCCTACCATTTTGTTATATCAAATGGGTCTCGAAAAGCTTATGACGGAGAAGTATACATTGGAAATAGATGGAAATCCCAACTTGATGGAGGTCATGTAAAAAAACAAAATTTAAACAAGACATGCATAGGTATCTGTTTAATAGGCAATTTTGAGCTCAGAGCTCCTACTGCAAAACAAATGAATTCATTAGAAGGTTTATGCGAATACCTAATGAGGAGGTGCAGCATATCCAAGAGTCAAATTACTACCCATAAAATTATTCATCCCGGTCACACCGCTTGTCCGGGAAAATACTTTTCGATCTCTAAACTACTCAATCGCTTAAATCCGTGAATTTTTTAATCATTTTTTGATCCCTACACAGTAAAACTTTCCCAAAGCGACTTTGACTATTTCTTATCAGTGCATTTTTAAAATCGTTTAATTGAAAAATAGAGTCAATTGGATAACTTATTTCTGTTAATGCAAGAGGTTCGAGTACTTCATCTATTGACTTCTTTATATCCTCTTTATTTCTACTTTTTTTCCATCGGTCTAACCAAAAACCAACAAAGCGAATATCCTTGAATATTAATGCTCTAGTTGGAAATCTTATTAAAGCTCCATCCATTGCACCAAATGTAACATGGACCGCACCATCTGAAAGACATTTAGCAAGTCGTAAACTACTTTTTCCGCCTATTGAATTCAGTGCTAACGCACAACCACGACCTTTGGTTAAATCAATAATTTCTTCAACTGAACAATCTTGATCGATTAAAACTTTTGAACCCAAAAAACTACCAAGTTTTCTACGCATGGCTTCGCTCCGAACCAAGCTAAAGCATTCAATCCCCATTTTTTTGGCAAATTGGGCAACGGCTATTCCAACAGCAGAATTTCCAGCATTTTGAACCACAAAATCACCAGGTTTTAAATATTCAAAATCATTAAGCAACCTCCAGGCAGTAAGAGGGTTCAGAACAGAAACAGCCAATTGGTTCAGAGGGACCAATGAAGGCAAAAAAATAAGTTGGTCCGCTTTAATTTTGATAAATTCCTGCCAACATCCTTGAGCATCCGGAAGACAAACTGGTCGGCCCAAAAGATTTTCATCTACTGATTTTCCAACCTGATAAACAAAGCCAACCCCTTCCCTGCCCCCAATGGCAGGCAAGTCACGGAGAGTGCCGTATGAACCTTGAATAAGCCCAACATCTGAAGGGTGAATTGTAGCAAGTTCCATACGAATGATAACTTCGCCTTCCTCACAATCGGAAAGCGAACTCACCTTTAATTCAAGAACCTCTTCCGGATTGCCGTACCTTGCGTATTGAAGAGAATCAAATGAATCTATTTTATTCATCTGTTAAGCCACCCCATTGAACTCATCCAATTTTCGGCTCTTTTCGGCCATGAAGAAACAAAATTTACTGATGGCTTAATACCATAACCATGCCCCCCAAAAGGATACAAGTGTAGTTCATTGCCAACGACACCGGCTTTTTCCAGTGCTAAATAAAGAAGTGCACTCCCTTCCGCGGGAACATGATCATCACCAGTATGAGCAAAAAAACATGGGGGTGAAGATGATGAAACTTTAACTTCAGGAAATAATCGATCTCTTTTTTCTCGATCCACTAAATAGGCAGGATAGATAAGAATTGCGAAATCAGGACGACAGGAAATCATGTCTGCTGAATCAACTTTCTCATATAGTCTTTTTTGATAAGAAGTTGATGCCATGACTGCAAGATTACCACCAGCGGAGAATCCGAGTATGCCAATCTTATCTGGATTAATATTCCATTTTTTAGCCTGTTGACGAACTAGCCCAATCGATCTTTGAGCATCCTGCAAAGGTGCTTCATGCTTTGCTCTGTTTTTCCTTCTTGGAACTCTATATTTAAGTAAAATACCAGTAACTCCAATCGAATTCAGCCATTTACATACATCGATACCTTCATGCTGATATGCCAAAATATTATATCCCCCACCCGGACAAACAATAACTGCTGTACCATTAGCGTTTTCAGATGGAACAAAAACCTCCAAAGTTGGCTTACTTACATTTGTAATCCGTAAAACATCAGATGTATTCTTTGGCTCGATTCTGGTTTCGTTTTTAACCTCACTATAGTTTTCACCAGGAGCTTCATTTGGCCAAATAAAGAGAGTATTTTCTGAGGAAGAAAAAATACTTACAGAACTTAAAAGTAAGGCTATTATAAATTTCATACACGGTTGAGTAAAACATTTTATTTTAAGCGACATCTTCTAAATAAAAGCAATTACAACTTTCATTTTTATTTTGCTTAAAACATATATTTTTTAGGAGAATGTCATAATGAAACTCTTTTTAAAACTGATATTATTTATCGCCTTTTCCATCTCCACTTATGGAGAAAAAAAACCTAAAGAAACTGACTTGGTTCAAATACTTATTGATGTTAAAGGCAAAGGAGATGGTAATCTGTCTGCCGGCGAGGCTTGGCTAAAAATTTCATCCTTACCCCCACGCTATATACCTGATTTATTAAATGCCATGAATCAAGCAAACCCGATTGGTGACAACTGGATAAGATCGGCTATAGAAAAAATTTCAGAAAACTCAGAATCTTCATTACCAGTCAAAAAAATCCTCCAGTTTTTAGAAGATAAATCGAATTCAGGAGAAGCGAGAGAACAGGCGTTTCAAGTTTTACAATCAAGCAATAAAGATCATGCCAAGAAGTTAATTCCTACTTTTTTGAAGGATCCTACTATCTCGCTTAGAAGAAAAGCAGTATCACAATTACTTCTTAATGCCAGTAAAGAGACAGACCAGTCAAAAAAAATTAAGCTGTATGAAAAAGCCTTGGAAAATGGCAGAGATGTCGATCAAATAAAATTAGCATCTGATGCCTTGGAGAGGACAGGCAAAAAAGTTAATATCCAAGAGAGAATGGGTTTTGTTGTTAATTGGCATACCGTCGGGCCATTTAATAATGAAGAAAGAAAGGGTTTCGATGTAAAATATAAACCTGAGAGCAGCGTAGATTTCGCAGAAAAATACAAAGGTAAGAATGGTTTAATTAAATGGTCTCAAATGTCGAGCAATGATCCATTTGGTTTAGTTGATATAAATCAAAATTATGGACAATTAAAAGAGGTTCTTGCTTACGCATACACTGAATTCAATTCCAAAAATGAGCAAAAAGCCCAATTTAGAATTGGATCAAAAAATGCCTGGAAACTTTGGGTAAATGGTGAACTTTTATTTGCAAGGGACGAATATCATCGTGGAAAAACAAGAGTCGATCAATTTGTAATCGAGGGAAAACTAAAAAAAGGTGAAAATCAGATATTGGTCAAAGTATGCCAAAATGAGCAAACTCAATCATGGACAAAACAATGGGAATTTTGTCTGCGAATCACNGATAAAACAGGNACTCCAATTCATGAAAACAAAAAGCTTTCTTATAATTTTTAAAAACCGAAANAATAATATAAAAATGTTATGAAATTCTATTTTCTTTTATTCGCTTCTTTTTGTACTTTNANTTTTCCTCTNCTGGCCACTGACTGGCTGTGCTTCCGGGGAAATCTGGGAAATGGCATGATACAACAAGATTTAATGCCAAAAATTAGCACATCATCACCAAATTCTTGGAAAACGGAACTCCCTGGAAGAGGTCTTTCAAGCCCGGTTATAGTTGGTAACTTAATTTTTCTAACTGCTTCAAGTGAACACGATCAATCAACTCTTCATGTTTTAGCTTTCAATTCAAAAAATGGAGAAAAAGTTTGGGAAAGAAAATTTAAAGCGACTGGAAGAACTATTTGTCATGAAAAAACCTGCGTTGCTGCACCAACTATGGTTAGTAACGGGAAGTTGATCATAGCTCAATTTTCCAGCAACGATGTTTTCTGCCTCGACTTGCAAGGTAATTTAAAATGGCTCCGGGGATTGACCTTCGACTATCCTAATGCTGCCAATGGGCTTGGAATGTCATCGTCTCCGCTCATAATTGATGATGTTGTTATTGCTCAAGTTGAAAACGATGCTGAATCTTTTACCACTGGTCTTTCCCTNACTGACGGAAAAACAATCTGGAAAAAGGACCGTCCAAAAGGTGCTAATTGGACTTCACCTGCTATTTTAAAAAATGGAAAATTAAAAAGTGTTGTCTTACAATCTATGAAAGGGATCTCAGTAATTAATCCTAAAAACGGAAACGAGTTATGGAATTATCAAGAAGGTGCTTCAACTATACCATCTAGTACAGTTTGTGGTGAAATCATACTTGTGCCTTCCAATGGTCTCACTGCTGTGAAAGGTATCAATCAGTTAAATTCTCACACTCAACTTTGGCGTGATAATAAATTAGGCCCTGGAACAGGAAGTCCGGCAATCTCAGGAAGTAATATATATGTTATCAATAAAGCTAACGTTCTAAGTGCTGCAGACATCAATACTGGCGAAATTTTATGGAGAATGCGTATCAAAGGTCCAATAAGTGGATCGCCTATAACNACNGATAGCCATCTCTTTGTTTTTAACGAAGAGGGTTTGGGACAAATTATCAAGTTAGAAAAAGAAGGAGGCGAGACTGTTCACACTATTGACTTGGCACAAACAATACTCTGTTCACCTGCTGTATCTGATAACTCAGTATTTATAAGATCTGATAAGAATCTTTGGAAATTGTCAGCTAGGTAAAACTTAATCTTTTCAAGGATTTNGTTCNAAAAAATTTTTGTATGCCCGTTCTGTAACCTGTGATTTCCAGAAATAAATTTTTTTCAAAGAACTAATCTTTTGTAATATTCTTAAACCATGATCAGAAATTTTGGTTTCACAAACATTTAAAGCTTCTAGGTTATTTAAATTGAGAATTTCTCTCAAACCATCATCTTCTACCATTGTTCCACTTAGATTTAAACCAGTCAGCTTTTTAAATTTCTTGATGGTGGAAAGAGAAGTATCAGTAATTCTTGAATTTCTAAGATCAAGTTTGGTAATGTGATTGGACAAAGGTGTAAGTAATTTTATTGTTTCATCATCAATTTTTTCCGGACTTGTAACGACCCTTACCTCAATCAAAGGATTGCCTTTACTTATTTGCCTGACCATCAAACCGGAACTTTTGCTAATTTCATCTAATTTATTTACTGATAAAAAATCCAGGTTATAAGAAAGTTCAGAATAAAATTTAATATGATCAGGNGTGTAAATACTTTTTTCCTCAGCTCTTGTTTGAGCAAGTTCTTTAGCTCCGTCAGAATTCCCTAACCATTTACCAAAGTCCAGACCTTGTGCGATCCATTTACGAATAGTTTCTTTTTGATCGAAAGANAGGGGATCACCTTTGGGAGGCATATGCTCAGAATCTTCAATGGGTAAAATTACACGATTATAAAGTGAACTGCGACTAGGATGATTAGCAACCACAACCGCCCCACTATCACCACCAAGCATGATAAAAGTTGCGCCATCAAGTCTAAGACCTGCTTTTGGCTCCTTAATCTTCCCGTTTTGCTCAAAGGGTGCCTGATGACATTCAATGCATCTTTCTTTTAAAATTGGTAGAACTTCATTTTCAAAATCAATAGCACTGAACAGAAATGAATAGTGAATGACCAAGAGAATGAGAAGTTTATTGAACATGGGTATCTTGATACTTTTGTTGTAAAAATTTGCGAGAACGAAGGAAGGGTACAGTTAAAATTTAAAGTCGAGGTTNATTTATTATGCTTGGAAAAAAATTGTTTCCAAGTTTTCTATATCATATGAGTCAAAAACTTGTTTCACTGGTCTTATTTATTTGTTCATCAAATATTTCACATTACGCCTCTGCTGAAAAATTTAGCTGGCATACGCAAGCGGGTGAATACACCGACCTTCGTTTTGGAAATAAAAATGTTGTTCGATATGTTTTTGAAAGAATGAAACCCGATGACAGAGAAAGGACTTACAAGCCATTTCATCATGTTTTTCAATCTGATGGCAAGGGATTTTTAACTAAGGGTCCTGGGGGAAAGTTTACCCATCACAGGGGGATCTACTATGGTTTTTCAAAATGTTCTGCTCTAAATAAAGAAGGAAGCAAGGTAAGCGTGGATACTTGGCATTGTAAAAGGGGGTATCAAACTCATGAAAAAATCATCAAGCAGCAAGCTAGTGGTAAAAATGCATCTCATAAAGTTGAGATTGCTTGGCGGGTGGATGATGGAACAGTATTTGCAACTGAAACGCGTTCGTTATCCTTTTCTTATCATAAAGATNNTTCATTGATAATTGATTTTAATTCCATTCTTAAAACAAAACAGGAAAGTGTAACTTTGGACGGTGATCCCCAACATGCTGGATTTCAATTTCGAGCATCCAACGAAGTTGCCGAGTCGAGTGCAAATAATACTTATTACATACGCCCTAATGAAGGCAGAGACAAAAATGGAGCTACAAAAAATTGGCCGCAAAATAAAGAAATGACCAACATACCTTGGAAGGCACAGTCTGTTGTATTNAATAATGATCGTTATACAACTGTTTATATTGATCATCCTAAAAACCCGAAGCCCTCCTTCTACAGCGAAAGAAATTATGGCCGGTTTGGTTCTTACTTCAGGTATACCCTTACCCCAACTCAGCCCTTAACTATCAATTACAGATTAGTTATTGCAAAAGCTGAAAGAGATGAAAAAGAGTGTTTCGATCTTCATTCTGAATTCATTGCAAACACCCGATAAGTCTTTCGCCTGTTAATTCAACACCTTATTTTTTAGCTTTAACAGCGGGAATATTTTATTCCATTAGTGCCTTGCTGTGCAAGCGTGGCCTTGAAATGGGTACTGGGACAATCCGGTCGTTAATTTTTTCTAATTGGATCATGGCCCTTTTTTTTACTCCCTACCCTATTATCCAAGGCTGTATGCCTGAATTAGAAGAATTAAAAAGTGGGATATGTCTTGGCTCTCTTTTTTTTCTATCACAAGCAATATGTTTTTTTGCACTTAGCAAGGGCGATGCATCCTTGATCACTCCTATTATGGGAACAAAATCAGTTTTTGTGGCGTTTTTTGTTTCTTTTTTTCAACTTACCGGACTACCTTCAACATTTACTTGGGTTGCCGCTCTTCTTTCGGCCATTGCAGTGGCTTTATTGAGTTGGCCACAAAGAAATAAATTAGTTTCATATCTTGCAATTGCCTTAGGATTATTGACTGCGGCAGGATTTGGATTAACCGATGCACTTGTTCCTCATCTTGCTCAAAATTCTTCTCCATCACAGGTCATATTCATTATGTTTTCGACTGTAGGTATTTTATCCTTTGCTCTCATTCCATTTGCAGAAAAGAGCATATTAA
Organism: Opitutia bacterium; assembly: GCA_002694035.1. GTDB lineage: Bacteria > Verrucomicrobiota > Verrucomicrobiia > Opitutales > Seribacteraceae > Seribacter. The sequence continues at coordinate 62,032 of NZKY01000037.1, read as the reverse complement.
AGTTTAATTTTTTTGCTGATAAATGGATGCTATGTTCATGCCTGCCAATGGGGGTTCAAGCCGTACTGATGTCAATCGCTATTGGATTTTTCGCAGTGCCGACAGAAGCAAATATTTTTTATGCCTGCAGAGGGATTTGGGCTATTTTAATTGCCGCCTGGTTAGGAAAAAAAATTGGGCTTCATGAAGGTAGAGTAGATAAAAATGTTTTTCAGCGAAGACTTTTAGGTGCCTTCCTTTTAGTAATCGGAATTTGTTTTATTCCCCTGTGATCATTTAAATCTATAATGCAAATTAAGGAAGTTAATCATTTAGACGATTTGTTGAATGCACACTCAAGCCTCTCCTTCAAAAGTTCATAAATTATTTTATTTCCACCCAACGGTTTAGTAATAAAAATTCTGACATTTGGATGACTTTGCTTCACAAACTTGCATATGTTTTCAATATCACCATTTTCTCCTGCATGCCTCCCAGCTAAAAGAAAAAACAAAGAAATTATAATATCCTTTATACCTATTTTCGCCCATTGACTTAATATTGCTTCCAAAAGTGGCTCATTAAAATCATATTCCTGACCTTCTCTCCTCTCCATTGAGCAGGTCGAAAATTTTTGAGTAGATTTATTAATTATTTTTTTTAAATCTTTTCCAACCATTTCCCTGACCATATTTACAGCAATTATAGGAGTTCCGTGATCTACCATTGCTATACTTGGGCAATGTAATGAATTTTGTTCCTGTATTTCTTTTATCTCCCAGGCTAATGCTTTCGACAATCGGTCATCACCCTCTTCGTACAAACAATTTAATATTTTAAACTCCCTTCCTTCTTTTTCTTTTGTCCATTGAGTTAATTTATCAACTAACCAATCATTTATTCCACGACTCGGACCAAGAAAAAAAGGCAAGATCAATAAATCGGTAATATTTTGGCCCCGATCACTCCTAAGGAAAGTATCGATTGTTTGTCCAGCAATTCCATTTAAAAGCTCTTGATTAACTTTGTTTGAATGAAGTAACCCCATAGAAATAACCTCAAAAGAGGTTTCTAATTCTAGCTTTTTAGCCATACTCCTCAGCATAAGGATCGGTTCTGGACGAAGTGTCCCATTGTCTACAAGTAAACAAATCGGTTTTTTCATGCGCTTTCTCGTTGACGAACCTTTGGTCACATGCAAGAAAATAATAAATATACATTAGCTATGGGATGGCTAATCATTAATAAAGCGGGAGATTATGTTATGAAAAATTCAATGTGGATGTTCGTGTTGTTTATTATTACAATTTTTCAAATGAGTTGTACTAAAAGTTCGGGTCCTAACCCAGAAGACACATCACTTATCAAAGGTACTGACAGAGGTACTTTTATTGGTTCATTCGATGGTCTTGAAAACTCACAAGATGATCTTTCACCAATCGGTGCTACTATTTCTGGTCTTGATCCTGACGAAGGTTTATACGCGCAAGATCCATTTTGGAGTGATGCTGATAATCTTGAAAACGGCGACAGACCTTTCGAACCTATCTTCTTTGGCTTTGATCAATACAACATTGGATCAGAAGAAAGGACTAAACTTCAAGATATCTCTGAATTTCTAAATGCTAATCCAAAAGCTCGTGTACTAGTTGAAGGTTATTGCGATTGGAAAGGCACTCCTGATTACAATAAATCCCTCGGAGATCGTAGGGCAAGCAGTGTGAAAGAGTATCTTGTTGATCTTGGCGTAGATGCCTCAAGAATCGAAATCATCTCAATGGGGGACGAGCTTGCTACCCCAAACGCTGATCCGACAACTGCCGGATTAGAGAGAAAAGCTCAGTTCTTAGTTCTTAAAGACTCTTAAACATGAGTACTAGGGAATTGATAGCATTTTTTGTTTTCCCGTTACTCTTTTTCTCATGTTCGAAAAAGGGACAACCGGAAACCACTCTCAATCGTGGAATGGAAGGTGATGGCGATTTCTCCACACAAAACCAAGCTTTCAATCAAGGTTCTGATGATTTTGCTGGTTTAGGTGACCCTTTGCGCGGCGACTTCAATCAAGGCGATCCATTAGCTCCACGGGATCCCGCCTTATCAGCATTCGACGATCCTTTAAATGTAATCCGACCTTTTGACCCAGTCTATTTCGGATTCGATCAATATAATATTACCGCATCAGAAAGAACCAAGATAGCAGAAATTGCTGAGTTTCTTAACCAAAATAAGGAAGCTAGACTTTTAATTGAAGGATATTGTGATTGGAAAGGTACTCCAGATTACAATAAATCTTTAGGCGATCGTCGTGCAACAACAGTAAAAGACTACTTGGTTGAACTTGGATCTGATGCAACTCGTATTGAAGTAATTTCCATTGGCGATGAATTAGCCATACCAAACGCAACTTCTGAACAAGCCCGACTCGACAGGCGTGCGACTTTTGTTGTATCTAAAGGTTCTTAAAATAATTACATAGAGATTATCTCCATTTCTTACTTCTGTTTAGCCTACTCTGTTTGATTGACTTAACAAGTACTAGTTGGTTTATTGAGACCCAATCTCAAAAACTAACATGAACCCTTTTTTTTATTTTCTTCTTTCTGGGATCTTATTAATCATTTCATGCTCACAAGAGCCTGATAAGTCTTTATTAGACGATGCAAATTTTACTGTTTCCAGTATCAATATTGCTTTAAAGCCAAATAAAAATTTACACGCCCAGCGGGAAGATGAAAAAATATTGGGTAATATATTGACGCAAAAGTTAGGCTTGCCGGTCAATATTACTACTCCCTCAAGCAAGTCTATAATTGAGGCTGGTCTTGCGAACAAAACAATTGATCTTGGATATGTTAGTTCTAGCGATGCCATTTCTTTCGCCGATAACAATGTTGCTGAAATACTTGTTGCCGGGAATCATGAATCTTTGACTCCTGATGGCAAAGAATATGTAGGTCCTTTCTACTTTAGCGTTTGGTTATCATTAAAAGAAAAACCTTATTCTTCTGTAAAAGATCTTAAAGGCAAAAGAGTCGCTTTCGCCTCAAGAACTAGCACCTCAGGATTCTTAATTCCAAGCTGGGACTTGATTAAAAGGGGGCTTCTTTCCGAAGGTGAAAATCTATCATCTTTTTTTGGAGAAAATAATATTTTTTACGGAAATGGATATGTTTCGGCAGTAGAACAGGTACTAGGAGGTAAAGCTGAGGCAGCTGCAGTGAGTTATTATGTTTTCGAAAAAGATAAACATCTAACTCCGGAGCAAAGAAAAAGGCTTAAAGTTATTCAAAGGCAAGGCCCAGTTGCCTCTCATACATTTTGTGTAAGATCATCGCTACCAACAAAGGCTAGAAATGCATTACAGAATGCCCTTTTGGAACTATCCAATAATCAAAAAGAACTTAGTCAAAGTTTATTTGGTGGAACTTTAGCAATTGTTGATCCAATTGAGCACCTGAAGGCACCCAGAGAAGCAAAGCGTGCTGTAAATACTTTACAAAATTAATTCCATTTGACTCTGAATAACCTATCTTACCACTTTAAAAAAGCGGATGATCTCGGTAAAGATTCAAAATCTTGGTTTAGTTCGTAACCAGAAGTGGCTTTTTCGAAATCTTGACTTATCAATACCTTCAGGATCCCTTGTTGCTATAGTAGGTCCTTCAGGAGTCGGTAAATCAAGTTTTTTATCTTGTTTGTCTGGTTTAGAAGAATCCACTGAAGGGAAAATTGAATATAAGATTGATTCAAACTCAGTGCATACTCCGGAAACCATAAGACCAAACCTTGGAATTATTTTTCAAAGTTTGAGGCTAACTGAACATGTTACAGTTCTTGAAAACGTAATTTACGGTAAAATTGCTAATTATGGAATCAAAGAAGCCATCTTTGGCTTTCCGAAAAAAGATGAGGAAGCTGCCTTTCGAATATTAAAAGAACTTGGAATCGAAAAACTTGCACACAAATGGACATCTCAAACTTCTGGAGGCGAAAAACAAAGAACTGCCATTGCAAGGACTCTTAACCAGAATCCAAAATTGATTCTTGCTGACGAGCCAGTTTCAAATCTTGACACTTATTACACTGGGCGAGTTATGGGTTTGTTTCGAGGATTAGTCGAAAAAAAGAAAAAAATAATTTTTTGTGCACTTCATGACCCACAACTTATATCTAAATTTGCAGATTACGCCTTAAGCTTAAATCCCGAAAATCCCGAAAAATGGAACCTTAGGGAAATCAATCAAAACAGATGAAAAGTCGAGAAGACAAATCGAAAGCTGAATTAATAATGCCAACACGAAAATGGCATGAAAAACTAAACTTTTTAAATGTCTTATTGATTATATTTCTTTTTCTTACTCTTATTTCCGTTAAAAAGATAATTAAAGGAAATCGTCCTGCAGATGTGATGTCAGGTTTAAATTATTTTCTGAAAAAATTTTTCCCGCCCGACTTCTCGGAATTCACTATCATACTAAACTCCCTAGCAGAAACCTTTCAGATAGCCATTGTTTCAACTTTTTTTGCTATTATTTTATCATTATTTATTTCGCTCGCGGCAGCTAGAAATATATCCCCCGGCTGGCTTGTGCAGGGCACAAGAATGCTCCTAAATTTAACCCGCACTTTACCAAGCCTAATTTGGGCTTTCATATTCGTTATTTTTTTTGGCCCAACTCCAATAGCAGGCGTTTTTGCTCTTACTTTTTACAGCCTTGGATATTTGGGGAAATTTTTTAGTGAAAGTTTTGAATCAATGGATATTAAAGTCGCACTTGGACTTAAATTAATTGGTGCCAGTAGATTCAAAGCATTTGTTTATGGACTATGGCCAAATGTAAAAGCTCAAGTTTGGAGTCAATCATTATGGATGCTTGAGTACAATATACGCTCGGCAAGTATAGTAGGTTTAGTGGGAGCGGGTGGAATCGGAATGGAACTTAATAAGGCAATGGAAATGGCAAGTGGATTTCAGAAAGTTTCTGCCATTCTGATATGTATTTTGTGCATTGTAATTTCCTTAGATCTTCTTGGACAGGCAATTAGAAAGTGGATAACCGATAAAATTAGCCCAAAATCGATTTCAGACTAAACCTCGAAAAAACTCTTCAAAAGAATCTATTGCTTTATTCATGATCCCCAGATGAAAACTCTCGTCTGGTGCATGTAGGTTATCTTCATTCGTAAACAGTCCGATCATCAAAGAATCTAATCCAGCAACTTCTTTTAAATCTTGAATTATGGGAATACTCCCACCCTCACGCAGAAAAATTGGCTTGGTACCAAAGTTATTCCTTATGCAAGTTTCTGCCTGAGAAAATGCTTTTATCATAAAATCACTCTCTTCACCTGAAGAACCAGGCTTACCTGGAGGAATTAAGACGTAAGGATCCCCTCCCCCTTTGGACTTAACTTCAATTTTTATTTCTGGAGGTGATGCTTCAATAAGAGCATTTTCAACTTTTTTAGCAATATCATCTGCTTTTTGATCAGGAACTAATCTGCAGGTTATTTTTGCAAATGCTTCTGCTGGAATAACTGTTTTAGAACCTTGTCCTTGATACCCACCGCCCACTCCATTTAGTTCTAATGTTGGACAAAAACGGACACCTTCAAGTGCACTATATCCAGGTGGAGGGAAAAACTTTTGAACACCCAAAAACTCTGCATAACTTTCTTCTGTTATTGGTAATTTGGATAGCTCATCCCTTTCCCATTTTTCTGGCGGACGCACATTATCATAAAAACCGGGCACGGTTACTTTTCCATCCTTGTCATGCAAGGATGAGCAAATACGCATTAATGCCTGCAGCGGATTGTACAATGCACCTCCGTGTACCCCGGAATGCAAATCTTGCTTTGGCCCAAAAACATTGACTTCCAATGCACACAATCCACGCAACCCTGTGGTTACGACTAATTGATCAGGCCCTGGACTACCTGTATCAGAAACAAGAAGCATATCACCCTTTAATCTTTCCTTATTTTTTTCTAGGAAACCTCTAAAACTTGGGCTGCCAATTTCTTCTTCACCTTCGATTAAGTATGTTATGTGAACAGGGTAATTCGGGTTTGCCTTAAAAACCCTAGCTAAAGCTGACATATGGACAATTTGAGGCCCTTTATTATCAGCTGCCCCTCGCCCGTAAAGTCTACCGTTTCTTTCAACAGCATGAAAAGGTTCTGAAGTCCATAAATCTAATGGATCAGGTGGCTGAACATCATAGTGCCCGTAGATAACTAATCTAGGCCAGGAAGGATCTCCACGAGTTCCCAAAATAATTGGATTACCGGGAGTTTCGATCAAATCAACTTCAAACCCCAATTGCCTAAGACCTGCTTGAGCAAAATTTTGAGCGGCCACCAAACCCTCATGAAAATTTGAATCAGCAGATACACTAGCACACGCGACATACTCTTTTAACGCATTAAGTGGAGAATCTAAAAATAAATTCATGGATTTGGTTTTTCTCCGCGAGATAATTTTGCTTCCCGATAAAGAGCAAGTGCTTTTTCCATATTCGCTTCAAGAAACTCAATCCTGTTGCTCGGATTTGGATGAGTGGATAAAAACTCAGGAATTTTTCCGCCACTACTAGCCTTCACCATCTTTTCCCAAAAGCTAACGGCCCCTCTTGGATCGTAACCAGCCATTGCGGAATATAAGAGCCCCCGGTGATCAGCTTCCCTCTCATTTGAGCGAGAGTAAGGAAGGGCCAAGCCAACAGTCGTGCCAGCCCCATATGCACCTCTTGCCAAGAGTCGATCGGTTTCACTCTTGTTTCGGATTGCGGTTTCCAAAATTAATCCACCCAGACCGATACCGATTGCTTGTGACATTCTTTTATTGCTATGACGCAAGGCCACATGAGCCACCTCATGGCCAATGACTGCGGCAACTTCGTCTTCGTTGCCATTAGCAAGAGTGATAAGTCCACTATTCACGCCAACTTTACCACCGGGCATGGCAAAAGCGTTAGCTTCATTTTTGTCAAATACCACAAACTCCCACTCGGTACCGGGTAGATCGACTTGGGCAACGCCCGCGATTCGCTTGCCGATCCGATTGACCATGGCCTTGTATGAAGCATTTTTTGATAGCTTTTCGGCTTTTTTCATCTGCGAAAACTGGCTTTTCGCCTGTTTTGCCAAATGTGCGTCTGAAAGCATAGCCGTTCCACAACCACCAAGTAACAGAGCGGATAACAGCAAAAAGAGTGAAATTAATTCCTTGAAGTTAATAATTCTCATCATGAATAAAATTTATTGTATCAAAGATATTGGTAAATCAAAAACTATTCCATTTAGTGCTTAAAATGCCTGGCACTCGTGAAAACCATGCTCATATTCCTCTCGTTGGCAGCAGCTACAACATCTTCATCCCGCACACTTCCTCCAGGTTGAATTGCGGCCGTGGCACCTGCATCAGCCGCGGCAAGCAAACCATCTGGAAAAGGAAAAAATGCATCCGATGCTACTGCTGAACCTCTCAACGACAGCCCAGATTCACCAGCTTTCCAAACTGCAATCCGAGAACTATCAACGCGTGCCATTTGACCAGCACCAACACCAAGAGTACGCTCATCTCCAGCATAAACAATTGCATTGCTTTTTACATGACGTACAACTCGCCAACCAAAAAGCATAGATCGCCATTCTAAATCAGTCGGATGCCGCTCACTTACAATTTTATAATTCTTTGGGTTTACCCGTTTTTGATCTCGGTCCTGTGCAAGAAAACCACCAGGAACCGTTCGAATTTCCTGCAAAGTTTCAGGACCAAACCCAACTTTCGAGACAAGAAGTCTAAGATTTTTTTTCTTCTGAAACACAGATAAAGCTTCCTCTGTGTAGCCGGGTGCTATGATGACCTCACAAAATATATCCCCAATCTTTTCTGCTAATCCAACATCCAAAGTATTATTCACCACAATAATTCCACCGAAAGGTGCTTGACGATCAGTTGCAAATGCAAGATCCCATGCGGTTTCTAAATTATCAGCACTAGCAACACCACAAGGATTGGTATGCTTAAGAATAGCTACAGTGGGCCGTTCAAATTCACCAATAAGATAAGCTGAGGAAGAAATATCTAAAATATTATTGTAACTCAACTCTTTACCTTGTAACTGATCAAAATATTCGAGAAATTCACCATACAAAGCTGCTTGCTGATGAGGATTTTCACCATAGCGAAGAGGAAGGGATTTTTTCATCTCTAAATTCATAATCGAGGGAAAACCAGAGATTGAATCCAAATCAGGTTGATCATTCACTTTCGAATCAAGGAATTCGGAAATTGCTTTATCATACAATGAAGTTCTTTTGAAAACTTTCAATGCGAGTTCTTTTCTGAGCTCATTTAAATTGTTATTATTTAATGCCTCAAGAACCCTAACATAATCAGTAGGATCACAAACAACGGTAACATCATGGTGATTTTTTGCAGCACTTCTTAACATCGATGGGCCCCCAATATCAATTTGCTCAATAGCTTCATCAATGCCAACATCAGAGCGAGATACAGTCTCTTCAAACGGATAAAGATTGACGACGACTAAATCAATCAGAGCAATATCATTCTCAACTGCTGCTTTAACATGATCTTTATTATCACGAATGCAAAGCAGACCACCGTGTATTTTTGGGTGAAGAGTTTTTACCCGACCATCCATCATTTCAGGAAATCCAGTTCTATCGCTAACATCCGTCACTTCGATGCCATTATCTCTTAGAATTGTGGCAGTACCACCAGTGCTGAGAATTTGGAACGCATGAACCTCGATTAATTCACTGGCAAATTCAACAATCCCCGTTTTATCGCTAACTGACAATAATGCGTACTTTTGCATATCATACCTTTGTGTTTTCAATGTCGTTAGGTGCAAGCGAATTCAACTTTTTTTTATATTAATCTTTATTTTCAGAAAAAGAATTGGTCTTTTTGTCTTCTATGCTAAGATACGCATTTAAAATAATTTGAACGAAGACAGCGTAGAATTGGAAGGGTTAACTGCGTCCCTTGAAAAACTGGTTCACCACCGGGAAAAGCCCACTATCAAGGGAATTAATCTCCATGCTTTTATATACTTCATTTCTATTCACAATCTAAGTGATCGAAAAGTCACTCTGCTTGGCAGAAAATGGATATTATCAAATGTCGACGGAACAACCACAGTTGTTGAGGGAGACAAAATTGTCGGCGAAACCCCAACTATAAAACCAGGGGATTCCTTTTCTTATAACAGCTATCATGTAACCCACCTTTCAGCACAAGCCTCAGGCTCATTTCATGGATATGACGAATTTGATAAGAAAATACATGTTCGAATAAATCCTTTTCTTTTAGATATCCCAGAAGACCCAAGCACCGAATCTACCCATTCATGAGATTTATCGATATGAACCCTCATGGAGGGATTGGTGCAAATTGTTCTATCTGCGAAGTGAATGGTTTTCGCTTTGCTATAGATTCTGGTCTTCACCCAAAGTTTGCAGGAAAAGAAGCTATTCCAGCTATTAACGAGATTGATCGTAATTCCCTAGACTTTATAGTTCTGACTCATTGCCATCTTGATCATCTGGGCTCATTGCCGCTCTTATCTAGGGAGCATCCCGATGCACCTGTTTTGATGAGCTATCCAAGTTCCATACTTGCCCGAAGAATGCTTTCAAATTCTATTTCTGTCATGAAAAGGCAACGCAATGAACTTAATCTGACTGAACTTCCATTGTATGGCAGATCCGATCTTTCATCCTTGTATGACAGGATGAAAACTTTAGCTATAAAGAAACCGTTCACAATTGAAAAAGATGGAAGATATATCGATGTAATTCTTCATCACGCAGGACATGTTGCCGGGGCTGTTTCAGTAGAAATAAAGAGCCCAAAAGAAAGAATTTTATTTACTGGAGATATTCTCTTTGATGATCAAAGGACTCTTGACGGAGCCCAACCATTACTTGAAAGAGTAGACACTCTCGTGACCGAAACAACAAGGGGCATGTACGAGAGAAATTCGGCAAAGAAAAGAGAATCCGAAATTACAAGTCTTTTAAGCCAAACTAACTCCACAATTCAGTCTGGAGGCTCCGTTCTAATTCCAGTATTCGCCCTTGGTAGAATGCAGGAATTACTTTCAGTCATAGAAGATGCAATTAAAAAGAAAGTACTCCCCAAAGTACCAATATTTTGTTCCGGGCTTGGGATGGACTTAGTAAACCACTTTCACGAAATTTCTAAAAATACAAACCGCGTGAGGTTTAATCGAAAAATACTTAGAAATATTGGCGTGCAACCTCTACCCAAAAAACTCGAACCTGGACAAGAACCTCCAATTAAAGGGATTTTTCTGGTCAGCAGTGGAATGCTTGTTGAAAATACTCCATCCTATGTTATTGCCTCTTCCATTCTTAGTTCAGAAAAAAACTCAATATTTTTTGTCGGGTATTGCGACCCAAGCACCCCAGGTGGTCAGCTTCTAAATTGTAAATCAAATGACACATTTGAATTCACGGCGTATAATCATGTCGTAACCGTTAATGCTAGAATTGAGAAATTCGATCTTAGTGGACATGCAGACAGAGAAGAAATTGTTTCCTACGCTGAAAAGCTTATGCCAAAAAACATTTTTTTACATCACGGGGATGCGGATGCGAGAAAATGGTTTGCGGAATCCCTCAAAAAAACCAATGCGAAAATAATTGATCCTAAACCGCTTGAAATTTATGAAACCTGATCACACTGAACCAAGTCTTCTTGCCGAACAGCTCAGTCAAGTTTTTAAAAGACCTTCCGGTCGAAAACTTGATGAAATGAGATACGTATCCTTTGAAGTTAATATCGCACCTCATGCCAATGGCTCAGTATTATGCTCTTTTGGGAATACACGGGTTATTTGTGCAGCAACTGTAGAAGACAGGGTTCCAGGATGGATGAGGCAGCAAAAAATCCAAGGAGGTTGGCTGACGGCAGAATATGCCATGCTTCCCTATTCAACTTTAACCCGAAAAGATCGTCCTATTAGTAAAGGAAAACAAGATGGGAGAAATATTGAAATACAACGTCTAATTGGAAGATCACTAAGAGCCGTAATTGACCTGAAAAAACTACCTGATAAAACAATTTGGATTGATTGCGATGTGCTTCAGGCAGATGGAGGAACTCGCACAGCATCCATTACAGGTTCATGGTTAGCCATGCGTATTGCCGTCAATAAATTACTTGAAGAAGAAAAAATCAAAGAGGATCCGATTATCGACAACTTAGCTGCCATAAGTGCTGGGGTTTACGAAAATAATTGCATCCTCGATCTAGATTATCCTGAAGATCGCGATGCCACAGTGGATGCAAATGTGGTCATGACTGGAAAAGGCAAATTTGTTGAAGTTCAATCGTCTGGCGAGGAAGCCACATACGATCGAGAGGAATTTGATCAATTACTCTCACTTTCCGAAAAAGGAATAAGAGAATTAATCGAAAAACAGAACCGTGAGCTTAAATAATCTTTTTACGGATTCTCATTATAAATTGGTTCTTCCACTTTTTCACCTAAATCAAGTTTTATTGCTCGAATAAGTGAACTATCTTTAAATGGAGTAACTCCCGCGATTTGAAGGGTAACACTTGGGTATAAAAATTGATTTCCATCCACTGATTTCTCATCAGAAAAGATGACTAAGTTCGAATACTTACGAATGGTTAAAGTCCCATTTTTGATCTCTTCATACTGAGCACGAACACCGTTAAAAGCATCAAAGATTTGCCCAACAGGCTTGTTTTCTATCCTCTTATCAAAAGTAAAAATAACATCTTCAGATATTGTAGTGAATTCTGATTTACCCTGAGGGTTAATCTTCTTAATGGTTTTATTTACAGCAGTTTCATAAGTCAGCACTCCCTGCTTTACCTTGAAGTTGGCCTTTTCGAATTCATCGGCTGCAACTGACAAGTTATCCCACATCTTTCTTTTAACTAGTTTAGTCATCAAAGTGGTATCTAAACCAAGAGAAATGTCAGAAATTGAAAATAATTTTTTCAAATCTTCAATCACTGCAGATCTACTTTCTGCATTTATTAAATTTATGGATAAATTTTCGAATTTACTTTGATCCCAAGTCAGTCCAGCAAAAGTAACACGGTCAGGGAATTCGCATAATATAAAACCATTTGCACTTTTTTTAATTTTAATTGACCAACGATTCTCTACCATTTCAAGAGAATCTAGCAGAAGACTGGAGGATATCTCATTAGCAATTGATTGATCTAGTAAACCAAGTCCTAATTCGATAAAAATTTCACCACTAATCATTTCATTTTCTTGATATTTCCGCTGTAGATTTTTAACAAATGCTGCAAGATCCTTAGCGACTTCTAACCCATGACCATCTTCCTCAATATTTTCTAGATACTTGGCTAAAATAGGATCTTCATTCTCAACTTTTAGAACTTCATCCATAATTTCATTTTTCTTTGCAACTGGTTCGAGCATCTTACCATTTTCATAAAATTGATCCTCCCTAACTTCTCCATCAGAAGTCCAAAGAATTCTTCGTCCATCAAGGTTCCCGTCTTTGTAGATACCTTGTTCTATTTTTTGACCGTTTGATGCCCATTTTGAGTAAGGTCCATTTGCCATCCCCTTTGTATAAAAGGCCTCTTCGATTTTTTGTCCATTTGGATCCCAAATTATTTTTTGTCCATGAGGCTCTCCGGCTAAAAAGCTTTCTTGAATACTTTTTTGGCCGTTTAAATGCCATTCGGCAGATTTACCTGATTTTTGCCCGGCCTTATATTCTGTGTACTTGAATGTAACACCTTGATTATTTTTTTCTGTTATTACACCTGTCCCATTTTGCAAACTGGTTTCAGGAGATTTTTCTCCATCTGGATTCCAGGAATGGGCTTCATTAATCAGTCCTTCATTAAAATCAATCAAAAGAGATAAGGAATCTACATTTTGATAATAGGATTTTGCCCATCCAGAGAAATTAGCCCCCTCTTCTGTCTGAGCATAGCCATTGACCATGGTTATAAGTGCAAAGTCAATTGCATCACTAGCAATTACTTCAAAATTATTGTTTTGTGATTCAGAAACTGGAGACTCATTTTTACCCAAGAGATTTTTAGCCTTTTCGGACTTCAGATAAATAAACAGTCCTACACAAACTAAAACCAAAAAAAAGGCTATACCAGTGAGCAAAATATTGGGGAAAGCAGATTTATTTTTTGCCATAACGACACGCTTATTTCCAATATCAGATTGAATTTCATTCTCTTTTTCTAAGTCAAATAATTTTTGAATTGGTTCCCATTCATCTTGTCCAACTGAACAGATTAAAGAACCATCAGAAATCTCTTCATTTTCAAACGCTTGAGCTAGATGATTATAAGAAAATGGTCCACTTGTCTTACCACCATTTAAAACCCAGTATAAATCATCATTCGAAGTCATGAGTCTTCAAAATTTTCAAGTTACATTGAATAGATGTTAGTTCAAATGAAAAAAAATACTAAATATACTTTAGTTCATACTTCTCGAACGCATCACAACTACCATGCAATCGCAAACGATCAATAACTTTAGTGTTAAGTGGTCTTCGAAAAGTGATTTCGAAATACTTTAACGATTGAGGAAAAAGATCACTGTGCGAACTTAAAAAAAAGCAATCTCCTTCAAGTGTACGAACAATTTGATTTTCAACCCTTTTACGATAATTCTGATCAGGTAAAATACAGTCCTCAATCCCACAAGCTAATATACATAGCAGGTTATCAGGTTCTTTTGACAAATATGCAAGCATGTCATCCTGTACAACCTTGTAGGGTATTCTTTCGATAACCTTATCATTTGTATGAATATACGCTTTTATTGATCTTGTCAGTATATCACTATAAAATGGTTCAATACCCACAAAATTCTTTGCTCCACATGCAGATGCTAAAGCGTAACCATATGGCATCATACCAGCTCCAAGCTCGACTACTCTTCTCCCTATTAAGAGATTCTTAAGTAAGGAACCATCAGGAGTGAATGACCATTCGTAAAGTGCCCGAGTAAACTCTCCACCCGGAGCGGCAAAACCAGTACCAAGATCCCTTGAGAAATTCAAGCGAGCACGCCAATCTCTATCCTCTTTGATTTTTGAGTTTGAAAAGTATGGAATCATTAGATTTAGAAATCACGAATAAGCATAAAATGAATTAACTCACTAAGAAAAACAGAGTCTCCTCCAACAAATTTTAAAAAATTTAATGCATCTTCTGAATGCTTAATAGCTAACTTGCGTGCCTCTGCCTCACCTTTTAGAGAAATCCATGTAATTTTGCCATTATGACTATCGTGATCAGCATCTTTTCCTAACCTCGATGATGTCTGGGTGATGTCTAAAAGATCGTCAATGGCTTGAAAAGCAAGTCCAAGCGAATGCCCAACTTGGCTTATTTTTTCCAATTTTTTTTCATTAAATCCCTCTTTGCCTAGTTTAAGACCCATTTCTAAGGATGCTCGAATCATCGCAGCTGTTTTATTTGAATGAATGTAAGATAATTCATTCTCATTAGGTTCTTGACCCTCTGAAAGTAAATCCTGCATCTGACCACCAACTAATTTTCTACTTCCCGCATTACTAGAAAGAATTTTAATCAAATCGATAGAAACTTCAGGAATATTCGAATATGAATTTGATAAAAGCTCAAATGCAAGAGGTTGAAAAGCATCTCCAGCAAGAATGGCAGTAGCTTCATCATATTCAATGTGACAGGAAGGCATACCCCTTCGTAAAGCAGAATTATCCATCGCAGGAAGATCGTCATGGATCAGGCTGTAGGTATGGATACATTCAACTGCAATTGCAGCTGGTAAAGGATCAAGGTCACTCGGGAAAATTTCGTGAGCGGCAAAAACTAGTATTGGACGTATTCGCTTGCCCCCTGCATTCATGCTGTATCGCATTGCATCATGCAAATGAGCTGGCTTTTCAGTGTTTTTTGGCAATAGATTATCAAGACCTTGATTTATCAAATCCTGCAAATGCTTAAGCTTCTCGTTAAAATTCATGACTTGCGATAAAGACATACAATGACATAATCAACTCCTTATGCCAAGTTTGGAAGAGGTGTGTGTAAAGCTTTTTGGGCACCCAAAGTGGGTTCCCAAAGTTTTAATTGGAGGTGCTTTGTCATTTATACCTATTTTAAATATTTTTGCATTTGGTTATCTATTGGAATACTCAAGAAGACTCAGAACAAACCGTGACTGGGAGTTGCCTGAGTGGAAAGAACTAAATGCTGGTTTACTTTTCTCAAATGGTTTACAGTTGTTATTGATTATCCTGGGTTATTTTGGGATTCCAACTCTCTTGGGATGGGCAATTAGTATTCTCATAAAAAATCTATCTTTTGGATTTATTGGTATTCTAAGCTATCTGCCTGTTACTGTTTGTGTATTTGTTACTCCTTTTTTGGTTTTAGCTGCAATTCATGCCTTTCTAAGAGATGGTTTATTTACGGATGCTTGGAAAGTTTCATTGATCCTAAGAATTGCTCATTCATTCACCCCAAAATTAATCATTCCTGTGATTTGTTTTTGGGGAGTAATAACCCTTGCATTACCTTTGTACGGAATTGCATTTTTTCTTGGCATGTGGATCTTACTTGCTTATTCGAGTGCATTAAATTTTTCAAAAGGAAATTAATTTTAAACAAACCTGTATGCCTACTTACGACTACAAATGTGATGCATGTGGACATAATTGGGAGTTGTATCAATCTATGAATGACTCTCCTCAAAAGAAATGCCCAAAATGTAAAAAAAATAAAGCGAAACGACTTCTCGGACTTGGTGCTGGAATTATTTTTAAAGGTTCCGGTTTTTACGAAACAGACTACAAAACAAAGAGCGGAAAAGAAAAAAAAGAGAACTCAAGTGCTGGAGAATCATCTGATTCTTCAAAATCTTCAGAAAATAAAAGTTCAAACGACAAAAAAGACACCTCTGCAAAAGCAAAAAGTAGTAAAAAAAGTCAATCTGCTTCCGATAAGAAATAAGATTAAATGACTTATTTCTGATGCCTGTCATGGAACATTCTGTTTTAGTTTTACTTGCTAATGGATTTGAGGAAGTTGAAGCAACGGTTCCAATCGATTTACTGAGACGGGCAGGAGCCAAAGTCACGGTTGCTTCTTGTTCCGAAAACTTGTTGGTTGAAGGTCGTTCAAAAATTATTTTCCAGGCAGATTGCCTGCTTTCCAAAATTGATGATTATCTTGAATTCGACCTTCTTATTCTCCCAGGAGGACCTGCTGTTTTCAACCTTCGTAAAAGACCTGAGATTATTAACCTTATAAAATCCCATGCTTTTTCCGGTAAATTAATTGGTGCAATATGTGCCGCCCCCCTACTACTACTAGATGCTGAAATTCTCGAGTCAGATTCCGATTGTACAGCTCATGAATCTACTTTTAAAGAACTCACAAATCTAATCACTGATCAGGCTGTAGTTCAGAATGGTAAGATTATTACCTCCAGAGGAGCCGGCACGGCACTGGAATTTGCTCTATCCCTTGTCGAAAATCTCTTTTCATACAAGAAAAGAAGTGAGATAGCAGAATCAATTCACGCAAATATATAATGAAAGCTTTCCGTAGATATGCAAAGAAAGAACGCGCTGCTCAACTTGTCGATATCCCCATCCCATTTCCTAAAGACAATGAGGTCCTCCTGAAGGTTTCTTACTGTGGTATCTGTGGTTCCGATCTTCATGCGTGGTTAAATCATAAAGGATATGAATCTGTACTTCCAGTCGTGACATTCGGACACGAGTTATCGGGAACAGTTGTTGAATCTGGAAAAGCTGTAAAGGATTGGAAAGAAGGTGATAAAGCGGTAATGATCGCCCTTCAAACTCACCATGATGAAAACGATCGATACTGTAAATTAGACTTACCTCAGCTTTCACCCCGCCGCCGGGTACAAGGTTTGCACCTAGACGGAGGAATGGCCGAGTACGTCTGCGTAGAAAGCGAGTTCCTCCTACCCGTACCAGCAGGTTTAACACTCGAACTTGCTGCCCTTACCGAACCGCTTTCAGTAGCCGAGCATTGCATTGAAAATCGAACATCTATAAATGCCAATAATAGCGTGATTGTAAGCGGACCTGGCATTATTGGACAATTGTGTGCAATATCTGCTCGAAGTCGTGGTGCTGATGTTCTCATTTCCGGCACTGAAAAAGACAAAGCGAGCCGTCTATCTGCAGCAGAAAAAATAGGCTTTAAAACAATTGTTGTTGGCTCAAATAATCCTCCGCTCGAAAAGCAAATAAAATCTTTTTACCCTGAAGGTGCAGATGTATTCATAGAAGCTTCTGGTTCGTCACTAGCACTTGCAGAGTCATGGAGATCTGTGCGTCCCAACGGTACTGTGACTGCTATCGCACTTTATTCAAGGAATGTTGATATTGATATCACCCAATTCCTTCGTAAACAAATTGATCTTCGCACAAGTTATGCATCTTCTAAAAAAGATTATTTTCGTGCTTTCAAACTTTTAAAATCTGGAGAAATCGACCTAGAAATCCTTACTCAAAAATATCTACTTTCAGGTGTGGAAGAAGCATTTAGGAACAGCGAAGAGCTTAAAGTAACCAAGGCTATATTAGATTGTGCTTAATTTCAATTTACAGACTAATTACCGTTCATCTCAATTAGTCTTACTCTATGAGTGTTGGTATCTCCCACATAAATTAACCCTTTTTTATCAACAAATATTCCGTGCAATCGATCCATTCGACATTTTTTAGGATTATTACCTTCAGGTCCGTCACCCTTTTTACCATCTCCGGCAATTAATTCGAGCGTGCCTGATTTACGGTCAATCATGCGAACGGAATGGCTTTCTGTATCAGCCAAATAAATATTACCTTCAATTCCAACAGCAATACCTTTAGGACCAGATAGCGTGGCTAACTTTGCAGTACCACCATTCCCCGAAAACCCTTTCTTGCCAGTTCCAGCAACATGGTGAATTGTTCCTGTATCAAGTTCTAACCTGTAGACTGCATTTCCCTCTCTCAAAGCAAGCCACATTGTATTTCCAATAAGATCAATAGCTCTGGGTCCGTTTAGATGCACTTTATCAATTTTACCACCATCCACAGTTTTGGACTTCTTTCCAGTCCCAGAAAAAGTGGAAATAATTCTTGTATCAATTGAAATTTTTCTAATTCTATGATTACCAATATCACAAATGAACAAATCACCATTTGGCCCAAACTGCAAACTGTGAGGGCGATTAAGATGGGCCTTTTCTGCGAGTCCACCATCGCCCTTAAATCCCTTTTCACCAGTACCAGCAAATGTAGAAATCCTTCCCGTCTTCATGCAAACTTTTCGAATTACATGATTCATCATTTCAACAAAATACATATCTCCTTTTGCATCAAACCTCACCTCATAAGGCTCATTTAATAAAGCATCAGTTGCGTCACCACCATCTCCTGAATAGCCTTTTTCTTCACCAACACCGGCAACAGTAAAAACTATCCCCTTTTCGTCGATTTTTCGAATACAGTGATTATAAGTATCGCAAACATAAAGACATCCATCAGGTCCAATAGTAACGCCAAACGGACCTCTAATTTTAGCTTTATTTGCCGGGCCACCGTCACCAGAAAAACCCGCCTCACCTGTACCTAGAACAGTTGTTATCCTTGCAGCATCAAGGAATACTAAAAATGAAAAAAAAATGAAAAAAAAATGTTTTTTCACAAATTTAAGTTGCCGAAATAAAAATTCTTTGAATGTTATTCCGAACTATTCAATTCACCAGAAACCGAGGTATTTTTGTCTGCCTGAAATAAAGATTCATTATCATCAAGTTGGGGAACAAGAATAGGTGCTTCAGCGGCAGAGGAATTTAAATCCGTCAAAGTAACATTTGGCTTAGGTTCAGGTATTACCTTTTCAGCAATTCCTATTAACTCAACCTCAAAGACTAGTGTTTCGTTTGGGCCAATTGAATTGTTCCCTGTCTCGCCGTAAGCTAAATCAGAGGGAATAAACAGCTTCCACTTATCCCCAACCGACATAATCTGCAAAGCTTCGGTCCACCCCTTTATTACTCCATTGACTGCAAAGGAAACTGGTTCAGCAGATTCTAAAGATGAATCAAAAATTTCCCCACTGATCAAATAACCCTGATAATGAACTTCGACCGTATCGTTAATATCTGGCTTTTTACCATTTCCTTTAGATATGACTAGATACTGCAGACCACTTTCCAAAGTTTTAACTCCTTCCAACTTCGAGTTCTCGTTAAGAAAAGATTGGCCCTTTTCAAGATTAAGATCAGGGAGTGATTTAGACACTTCCAAAAATTTATTTGTTTTAAGCAATTCATCTAAACGACCAAGAAAATACGATGCATTTTGATCTTTGGATAAAAGTTCTTTATGGAAAGTCACCGAATCCATATCATTTTCAGATAAAGATTGAAGAGCTAGTAGAAAACGAGCTTCTCTTCTATCATGTGGAAGAAAATTTTCTCCGCCAGCAAGGTCTTCCAATAAAATTTTTCCATCAGCTACCTTCTCGGAGTTAGTTTTAATAAGAGAAACCGCCTGACCTAAAAGAGCACGACCGACCAATGGGTTATTGTTTAATTCCTTGGCAGCTAATTCAAAATTTTTGGCAGCATCAGAATATCGCTTATCCTTGTATTGCAAAACAGCTGCCCGATACAGTGCAACACTACCTAGGGTATCATCATAGTCTTCAGCGAATGATAAAAATCGACTCTCCGCACCTTCCGAGTCAATACTGGCGGATAAGAATCGATAAGATCTCTCTGAAGTATCTTTATTGTTTTGGTAACTCAAAAATGTATTGGCGGATACAATTATTACAATTAGCCCAACAATATAATAGATGTATTTTCTACTTCTTTTCCAAACATCGTTTTCATCGTATACGCTTTCCGCAGCCTCTTGTGCGGACAAACCCTCTGCTCCTTCATTATCAGGAATAGAGTCTTCGTTTTGTTCTTCAGGATTTTGTTCTTTATTGTTGGCCATTGGGCTTTATGGGAAAGTCGAATATACTCACCATTTTTAAGATAAAGTCAACGGCTAGCTTTAAAATGAGATTTGAAGATCATCTACCTGATTCCACAATCTGTAAGGGTCTTTATATTTTTTCATTTCAAATAATAATAAATTTTCCATTTCTTGAAGTTTTTCAGCGTACGCTGGATTTCCAAATAAATTACGCTGAAGATCAGTCGGTGTATTTTTCGTTTTGGCAATAATTTTTTCAGAGTGATGGTAAGACAAAAGCTCTTCCGGATTTTGTTTTAAATTAAACAATTGAGTTTGTCTAATTTCACCATCCATAGTGTCATACTTGATTAATTTCCAATCACCTTTACGAACCGCTCTTATTCCAGGCTTAGTTCCACCGCAATAAACTCCATAAAGAACTTCTCTAATTTTTTGGCTTTTGCCGAAAAGAACAGGTTTCAAGCTTTTACCCTGAACGGTTTCAGGAATGGGAATTCCACTTAATTCGCAAAAAGTCGGCAATAAATCAAGCAGATACACACAACCTGGTGCACGAGAACCCGGCTTGATCCTTGGTCCTTTTACTATGAGGGGGACTCTCCATGAGTGCTCATATAAATTTTGCTTTCCCATTAATCCATGCCTACCCACAGCAATTCCATGATCTGCGGTATAAATAACATAAGTATTTTCTAACTCTCCCATAGCTTGTAATTTTTTAAGAACAAGCCCAATTTGCTCATCTATATTTTCAATACATGCATACTCACGACCAAGTTCATTGCGGATAGTCGCCTCATTTCGAGAAGTCATAACACCAGGAACTCGAACTTCATCTCTTAAATTTGGATGTCCATGGTGAAAAGGGTGCTTGGGCAACCATGATATCGGAACAGGAGGAGCTTTTTGCCCTACATTGCTTGGAGGTTCGCTTACATTTCTCACCCCATATTTCTTTAACAAATCGCTTCTCCCCCACCTTTCATCATGCGGATGAGAAAATCCCAAAAATGCAAAGAAGGGTGTTTTTGTTTTTTTCTTAGACCTCAAATCCAAAAAATCAAGTATTTGACGACCATGCCATTGGCTACCGTCCATCGGACCAGCCTTTCTGGAGGTTTTATCTCTCACTACCTGGAAAAGTTCATTAGCTTGAGAATAACTATTTCCTTTTTTACATGTTCTGAAAGTTTCATATCCTGCCCTGTTAAAAACTGCTGGTAGGGTATTTTGCAAAATATCTTTATTTAAAGTTTCTCCGACTTCGTGAAGTAGATGCTTTTTTCCTCTAGGCGGTAGGTGCCAAAGTGTTCTTCCAGTCATTATCATTGTTCTAGAGGGTGAACAAACTGCTCCACTCATGGAACCCATGTGATAAGCCTGATCCAAAACTATGCCAGATTTAGCTAAACTATCAATATTAGGTGTTTCTAAAACCCTATTCCCATAACAAGACAAAGTATGAGGAGCTTGATCGTCTGTAAGGATAAACAAAAAGTTTGGGTTTTTAGAATAAACAATAAAACCAAATAATAAAAAAATAACAATTTTTTTCATATTTTGTAAAACTCCTGAAAATTAAGAAATCGATAAGAACTTCATAATAATCCAAACTAATGGTAAAAAAACCTCAAGTGGAATTAATCCAAAACAGAAAAAACTTTAATCGAAAACTACTGTCTTATTCTGATAGACAAGGACTCTATTTTGGAGATGCCTTCGCACGGCAGTAGACAAAACAAGCTTTTCTAGATCTCGCCCCTTTTCAATCAATTCAGCTGGACCATGACGATGACTAACGCGAGTAACATCCTGACCAATAATTGGTCCTCCATCTAAATCCTCAGTAACATAATGTGCTGTGGCACCAATTAATTTGACCCCTCTTTTATAAGCTTGGTGATAAGGCTTAGCTCCAGCAAATGAAGGTAAAAAAGAATGATGTATATTAATTACAGGACAACCAACTTGATCCAAGAAGTCAGCACTAATAATCTGCATATACCTCGCCAGAACTAATAAATCGACACCCTGATCTTTAATCCACTCAATCTGCTCTTTTTCTATAAAATGCTTATTTTCTGAGGTAAGATTATAATGCTTAAATGGAAAGTTATAAGAAGAAACAGTTTTTTCCAAATTAGTGTGATTAGATAAAACACAACTAACCTCTGCATTCCATTCTCCAGATTTAACTCTTAAGGCAAGGTCATGAAAGCAATGATCTGCCTTGGAAATCATAACTCCAATTCTGGCTATGTCATTTTGATGACTAATTTGAACCGACATAAACAAATCAGTTTCAGCCATTTTTTGAAAATCTTCACCCTCCTGAATCGAGTTCGTACGAGGAGCACATTCCCACTCAACTCTTTGAAAAAAAACATTTTCCTGACGATCTAGGTGTTGGTCTGCATGAAGTACATTCCCCCCTCTTTCGTGAATCCAAGTTGAAACTCGGGCAACTATACCTGGTCGGTCAGCACCGTAGAGCAATGCTATTATTGAACTCACTTATGAGAATAATCTTGTAATGATTTAACGGAAAAATTTCGTTCAAGTAGAGAACGAATACCATCCAATGCGGCAAATGCTGAACCAAGAGTTGTAATCACCGGAACACTATGCATTACAGCTTCACTTCTAATCCCGTTTTCATCCAGCCTTGGGATTAGACCAAGGGGTGTATTTATGACAAGTTGAATTTTTCCATTCTTTATAAGATCTGCAACATTTGGTCGACCTTCACTAATTCGAAGGACACTCTCAGAATTAATTCCATGTTTTTTAAGAAAAGCAGTTGTCCCCTCAGTAGAATAAAAAGAAAAGCCCAAATCGGAAAGACCTTTGGCTACTACCAAGGCATTTTCTTTGTCAGAATCTTTGACGCTTATAAATACATTTCCCTTAAGAGGTAAAGAGGGTTTGGCTGCCATTTGAGTCTTTGCAAAAGCGATACCAAAATCTTCGTCTTGCCCCATAACTTCACCAGTGCTTCTCATTTCGGGTGTCAATACGATTGGTGAACCAGGGAATTTGCTGAAAGGAAAGACAGATTCCTTTATTGCCCAATGCTTGGGAACAACTTCTTCAGTAAAACCGAGGTCTTTCAACTTGGCGCCAGCCATTACTCGAGCACCCAACTTCGCAAGAGGTATACCAATTGCTTTACTGACAAAGGGAACTGTACGAGAAGCTCTTGGATTAACTTCGATTAAAAAAAGTTCTCCATCTTTTATGGCAAATTGAATATTCATCAAACCAATTACATTAAGTGCTTTTGCTAAATCATAGGATGCTTGCCTAACTTCCTCAATCATCTCGGCAGGAAGATCATGCGGAGGTAATACCATAGCTGCATCCCCACTGTGAACACCAGCAAACTCAATATGCTGTAACATACCACCAACAACTGTTGTTTCTCCGTCTGATATGCAATCAACATCCAATTCTATTGCCTCTTCGAGAAATTTATCGAGTAAAACAGGCTTTCCGGGAGCAACAGCAAAAGCTTCCTTTACGACTTTCTCGAGCTCTTTTTCATCATAGACGATAAACATACCCCGACCACCCAAAACAAAGGATGGTCGAAGAAGAACCGGATAACCAATTCGAGTTGCAGCATCCTTGGCATCATTTGGTTCGATGGCAGTTTCATTATCTGGCTGCTTCAGACCAATTTGAGTCAGAATTTGCTTAAACTTTTCACGATCTTCAGCTAAATCAATACTTTCTGGAGATGTACCAATCACATTTACTCCAGAATCTTTCAGACCACCTGCTAAATTGAGAGGAGTTTGCCCTCCGTACTGGACGATGGCTCCATCGCAATTTTCCTGATGATAGATTTCCAAGACATCTTCAAGGGTAAGAGGTTCAAAATACAACCGGTCGGACACATCGTAATCAGTGGAAACAGTTTCAGGATTCGAATTTACCATAACCGTCTCATACCCGGCCTCACGAAGTGCAAAAGAGGCATGTACACAACAATAATCAAACTCAATACCTTGACCAATTCGATTTGGTCCTCCACCTAAAATCATAATTTTCTTTTTTGTTGAATTCGAAATCTCGTTTTCATCTCCGTAGGAGGAATAATAATAAGGAGTGAAAGCCTCAAATTCAGCGGCACAAGTATCAACTAACCTAAAGGTGGTCGAAACTCCAAGAGACTCTCTTTTACTACGAACTTGATCAGCCGAACAGTTCCAAAAGTTTCCAATTTGCCTATCGGAAAAACCAAATTCCTTGGCTGCACGAATGAGTTCATACTCAACATCCTCCAAAGATGAATCCTTAAGCTCATTTTCCAATGAAAAAATCTCAGCCAACTGCTCAGTGAACCATGGATCTATTCCTGATTTTTCAGAAATCTGTAAAGCACTCATACCGGATTTAAGGGCACAATATAAATACTGAGGCCGATCAGCAGAGGGTCTCTTAAGCCCAGCTCGTATGGATGAAGAATCAAGATCAATGTCTTTCAATTTTCCTGCTTCAAAACCTAAAAGGCCGATTTCAAGTGATCGCATTGCCTTTTGGAAAGATTCCTTAAAGGTACGACCAATTGCCATAGCTTCACCTACTGATTTCATGGCAGATGTTAAAGTCGAGTCAGTTTCAGGAAATTTCTCGAAGGTAAATCTTGGCATTTTGGTTACTACATAATCAATGGAAGGTTCAAAACAGGCTGGAGTTTCCTTTGTCACATCATTTTGCAATTCGTCCAACGAATAACCAATCGCTAATTTAGCAGCAAATTTGGCAATTGGAAAACCAGTGGCTTTGGACGCCAAAGCAGAGCTTCTTGAGACTCGGGGATTCATCTCTATCACAACCATCCGTCCTGTTTTTGGGTCAGTTGCAAACTGAATATTACTCCCACCCGTTTCCACACCAATCTCTCTAATGCAGGCAAATGAAGCGTCTCGCATCAATTGAAATTCCTTATCAGAAAGAGTCATTGCTGGAGCAACGGTGATAGAATCCCCAGTATGAACACCCATCGGGTCAAAGTTCTCGATGGAACAGATTACAACACATTGATCTTTGTAATCACGCATGACCTCCATTTCATACTCTTTCCAACCGAGTAAACACTCTTCGATAAGAACTTGATTGATAGGAGAAGCATCTAGGCCATTTCTAAGCATTTCATCAAATTCTTCTCGATTGTAAGCGATGCCACCTCCTGTCCCGCCTAGTGTATAAGCAGGTCTCAAAATAATTGGAAAATCACCTAGCTCATCAATACAATTTTGAGCTTCTTCCTGAGAAGTAACAGAAAAAGACTTAGCCACATCCAGCCCAATTTCTAGCATTGCTTGCTTAAAAAGTTCTCTGTCTTCTCCTTTTTTAATAGCTTCTGGTTTTGCTCCAATCATCTCCACTCCAAATTCGTCAAGAATACCTGCATGAAAAAGCTCTAGGGATAGATTAAGACCAGTTTGCCCTCCTAGAGTAGGAAGAAGTGCATCTGGTCTTTCTTTTTCTATGATTTTCCGGACACTTTCGACAGTGAGGGGTTCAACATAGGTCGCATCCGCAAATTCAGGATCGGTCATTATTGTGGCAGGGTTACTATTAACTAACGACACACGATAACCCTCCTCCCTCAAAGCCTTACATGCTTGAGCACCGCTGTAATCAAACTCACAAGCTTGGCCAATTATTATTGGGCCGGAACCAATGATCAAAATATGTTCAATGTCGTTTCTTCTAGGCATAAAAAAGTAATGTAAAGTTTTGGAACAAAAAAAAAGACTCCCTAGGGAGCCTTTAAAAATGTTTTGCAGGATTTAATCAAATCGAATCGGAACAAAACTAACTTGATGCCTTCTTTTTACATTTCGAACAACAGAATCCGACAACAAATTTTTTTCGAGCTGGCTTGGCTGAATATGAACATGTTTTGTTGTTTGGCTTAGTTTTTTTGAGAAATTCGGGCAAGTTGGATGTGGCTTTCTTGAGGCAATTAGAACAACACACACCAAACTGTAAAGTCTCTCCGGTTTTGATTTTATTATCCGAGTAAGGACAATCAACATTGACTGGCCTTTGCACAGTTGATGCTGCAAGAACAATTGAGCAAATGAATATGGGCAAGATTAATATTTTTAGCATGAAATTCTTGTTAACAAAAATTTCAATTATTACAAGAAGAGATTAAATCATGCAATTGGAGGAAGCCCAACACCAAGTAATTCAGAAAAAGCGTCCTTTGTTTTTTGACCACCTGAAATAATTTGTATAGTTTTACTAATACTATTTAAATTACGAAGACTTTCCACAATGCAGTCTGCAAGGTCTTCTCTAGGCAAATACCCATGAAAGCCTAAATTTTCTGAAATCTGCACCCGACCGGTTCCTCTTTCATCGATAAGACTTCCCGGTGCAAGTATTGTGTAGTCAAGGTTTGTACTTCTGAGATATGCATCCGCCACACCCTTTGCCCTTAGATAATGACGAATTCTTTTTGATTCACTATTAGGATCTGAACCAATCGCACTTATCATGACAAATCTACTCACACCTTCTTTTTCACAATCTTTCATTAAGCGAATAGCTGCATTCTGATCAACATCAGTGGTTTTATCCTCACCCGTGTGACTACCAGAACCTGCCGTAAAAACAACGGCGTCCATCCCTAATAGAAAAGATACTATACCATTCTCCAAGTCACCCACTAACGAAGGGACGCCAAGTGCAGTAAACTTGGTCTGCTGTTTTGAATCACGAATCAATGCAACAGGAGAAAAGCCAGACGCTTGCCATAATTTTCCAGACAAAAGAGTACCCACCTTTCCATTCGCGCCTACTATTAAAACTTTCACAAAATTTTTCTTACATAGAACGGGAGTACAAAGCAAGAAATCGATTCCAGTTATATATTGCAGAATTTGTTCGTCCTGAGTGATTAAAACTTTTATCGTATTTACAATAAGATGATAAATTCAGTTAGAACTCGAATTGCCCCATCACCTACAGGTGCTCCACATGTAGGTACGGCTTACATGGCTTTATTTAACTTTGCATTTGCCAAAAAGCACAATGGAAAAATGATACTCAGAATTGAGGATACGGACCAAAGTAGATCCTCCAAAGAATCCGAAGAAGCTATCTTATCATCTTTAAATTGGTTGGGGCTTCAATGGGACGAGGGGCCCGATTGTGGAGGGGATTTCGGACCTTACAGACAGAGCGAAAGATTGGATCTCTATAAAGACAGTGTTCAGAAACTGGTGGATGCAGGATATGCATACCCCTGCTTTTGTACTCCGGAAAGATTGACTGAACTTCGTAATGAACAGCTAGGAAATAAAGAAACACCCCGCTACGACGGTCACTGCCTCAATCTCACAAAGGAAGAAATTCAGCAAAAGATTCAAGCTGGAGAAAAGCATGTTTACCGATTGAAGATTCCGAATGAAGGAACTTGTCTTTTTAAAGATGAATTACGGGGAGATGTTCAATTTGACTGGAAACAGATCGATCATCAAGTCATACAGAAGTCTGATGGTTTCCCGACTTATCACTTAGCAAATGTAGTTGATGACCACCATATGGGAATTACTCATGTCATTCGCGGTGAAGAGTGGATAAATAGTACTCCCAAACATATTCTGCTTTACGAAGGCTTGGGATGGAAACCTCCAGTTTTTGCTCACTTACCGCTCCTTCGAAATCCAGATAAATCAAAGCTTTCAAAGCGAAAAAACCCAACAAGTATTGATTATTACAAAGACGCTGGTTTTCTACCAGAGGCGGTGGTTAACTATCTTGGAATGATGGGATATACACTTCCCGACCAAAGGGAAATTTTTGATCTTCAAGAATTAAGTGAAAGCTTTGAAATAAAAAGGATGAGTTTGGGTGGTCCTATTTTCGATATTGCTAAGCTAAAATGGCTGAATGGCAGATATCTTCGAGAAAAGTTAAGCCAAGAGGATGTCCTGCAAAAAATCATAGAATGGAAAGCAAATCCTGAATTCCTCTCAAAGATACTTCCCCTTGCCCTTAACAGACTGGAAACACTATCCGATTTTTTTCCGTTGTCCCATTTTCTTTTAGACGATTTACCAGAATATTCACTGGAAAAATTAATTGGAAAAACAGAAGGTTTACAAGTTGCGAAACTACTAAAAATTGCCGAGTGGGAAATGGAGAAAATTCAAAAATGGAACCGTGATCAAATTTCCGCATTATTTCAAAAAATTTCTCAACTTGAAGATATTAAACTCAAACATTTACTAGCACCATTTTTTGTTGCAATCACTGGAAACAGTGTATCCCTGCCGCTGTTCGATAGCCTTGAACTTCTTGGACCTGATTTAACCAGAACAAGAATTCGTATTGCATTGGAAAAACTTTCTGCCGACGGTTTAGGACTCAGCAAGAAAGCACTTAAAAAACTCGAAAAAGATTATGCTAATCAATACGGCAATCGTATTGATTAACATAAAACAAAAATCATGGAAGAAAAAGATTCAGAAAAAAAGCTGGATTTCATTCGGAATCACATAACTGAAGATGTATCCAAACAAAAAAATGATGGTCGTGTACATACCCGTTTCCCACCAGAACCAAATGGTTATTTACATCTTGGCCATGTAAAAAGCATCTGCCTGAACTTCGGCATTGCTAAAGAATTCGGTGGTCTCTGCAATTTAAGACTGGATGACACAAATCCGGTTGCAGAAAAAATTGAATATGCAAATGCCATTAAGCAAGATGTTAAATGGCTTGGTTTTTGCTGGGACAATCGTCTCTTTCATGCTTCAGATTATTTCGAACAGTTGCATGAATGGGCAATTGCACTTATCAAAAAAGATAAAGCGTTTGTATGCGATTTAAGTTTTGAGGAAATGAGGCAAAATCGCGGAACTCTAGTTTCCCCAGGAAAGAATAGCCCGTACCGAGATAGAAGTATTGAAGAAAACCTAGAACTCTTTAAGCAAATGAAGGAGGGAGAATTTCCTGATGGTTCAAAAACTCTGAGGGCAAAGATCAATATGTCTTCACCCAATCTTAATTTGAGAGACCCAGTCATTTATCGAATTCTGCATAAAGAACACCCTAAAACTGGAAATAAGTGGAAAATCTACCCATCATACGATTTTGCTCATGGTCAATCTGATTCAATCGAAGGTATAACTCACTCCCTATGTACTCTTGAATTTGAGCACCATCGCCCACTGTATGATTGGTTTTGCGAGAATTTGGAAATTCACCACCCCCAACAAATTGAATTTGCTAGGTTAAATTTGACTTATGTAGTTATGAGTAAGCGTAAAATGCTTCGACTTGTTGATGAGGGTTATGTTAATGGCTGGGATGACCCAAGAATGCCAACTATTCAAGGAATGCGGCGCAGAGGTTTCACTCCTGATTCGCTAATTGCTTTTTCTGAACGAGTTGGCCTTGCAAAGCGCGAAAATACAATCGAAGTAGAGCTACTTGAGCATTGCCTGAGACATGATCTTAATAAAAAAGCACCCAGACGCCTTGGAGTTCTTCACCCGCTAAAATTAACAATAAAGAATTACCCAAAAGATAAATCAGAAGAAGTCGATGCGGTAAATAACCCAGAAGACGACTCAGAAGGAAGCCGAAAAGTTCCTTTTTCAGGAGAACTTTTAATCGACAAAAATGATTTTATGGAAAATCCACCAAAAAAATATTTCAGATTGGCTCCTGGCCGAGAAGTTCGCTTGAAATATGCATATTATGTTACTTGCGAAGAAATCGTAAAGGATGAAAAAGGAGATGTAGTTGAGGTTATTTGTACTTATGACCCTGCAACGAAAGGCGGCGATTCCCCGGATGGAAGAAAAGTTAAAGGGACTATTCAATGGGTTGATGCGAAAACTTCCGTTCCAACGAAGGTGAGGCTTTACGATCGTTTATTCAGTAAGCCTAATCCCGAGGAATGTAATGAAAATGAAGATTTTATTGATCACCTAAACCCAAATTCTCTTAAAACGATTGAAAACTGCATGACTGAATCTGGACTTGATCAAATTGAGACTGGTATACCCTTTCAACTCGAGAGAATCGGTTATTTCTGTAAGGACCCTGACAGCCATACTTTAGGAGACTTTATTCTAAATCGCACAGTTCCCCTTAGAGATAGCTGGAGTAAATCTAACAAAAATTAATAAATTCCTAACATTCAAGCTAGTCTGTATGGATTCGGGCTTGCAAAGCAGAAAATATTATCAAAAATATTCCCTGTTAACCTTATTAACAGTCTAACCAAAAAGCCCAATTAAATCATGAGTAGTCAAGATTCTCAACCGGATATGAAATTATTTTGGGGGTGCTTTATAGCCCTCATCACAACAGCCTTCGCTTTTATAACGAGAGCTTTTCTAGTTGGAGACCCAACTTTTTGGCCAACAACTTTTGGACTCAATCAAGTTCAGGGACAGGAACTCTTTGGAGCCGGCATTTGGCCTTTCGCGATCAGTATAATCGTATTTAGTTTGATTATTGATAACATTGGTTATCGGGCTGCAATGTTTTTCAGCTTTATTTGTTACGCCCTATACGCTGTCCTCGCTATACAAGCTTATGGCGTAGTTACTGCAGAAGGTCTATCTGGTGACTCCCTCAAAGCAGCTCAAGCTGAAGCATATGACTTACTATACATGGGTTCTGTAATTTTGGGTCTTGGTAATGGTACTGTTGAAGCCTTCATCAATCCTGTGGTTGCCACTATGTTCAAAAAGGATAAGACAAAATGGTTAAATATCCTTCATGCTGGCTGGCCAGGCGGTTTGGTTTTAGGGGGAATTTTAACCATTGTACTAGGTGCTCAAGCAGCTGAGGATTGGAGAATTCTTGTTTATGTTATAGCCATCCCGGCTGTGGTATATCTTATAATGCTCCTTAAAGCCGAATTTCCAGTGAATGAGCGAGTTGAATCTGGCACATCTTATAAGGAAATGCTCGCTGAATTTGGAGCAATTGGTGCTTTGATCTCGGGATACCTTATCTTCCGTCAACTCGGTATGGTTTTTGGTTGGAGTGATAATTTGGTATATGGATTAACTGCTGCAGGAACTGTTGCTTACGGTCTATATTGTAAATCTCTCGGGCGTCCTCTACTTATCTTCATGTGTATTATTATGATTCCATTGGCTACTACTGAGCTTGGAACAGACGGAGCAATTACTGGTTTAATGGAGGAGCCTCTAAAAGCAGCCGGCCAACACCCCTTGCTGGTTCTGATTTACACATCCGCAATCATGATGATCCTCAGATTTTGGTTTGCTGGACCAATTGTTGCAAAGCTCGGACCATTAGGTTTACTAGCCGCATCTGCAATATTGGCTATCGCCGGTCTTTACTTGTTAAGTACTGCCAGCGGTTTATTCATGGTATTTGCATGTGCTACCCTTTATGGTTTTGGTAAGACTTTCTTTTGGCCTACTACTCTTGGAGTTGTTTCAGAACAATGCCCCAAAGGAGGTGCTTTGACCCTTAATGCTATTGCTGGTATTGGAATGCTTGCTGTTGGAA
The DNA here is from genome assembly GCA_002694035.1 of Opitutia bacterium. GTDB lineage: Bacteria > Verrucomicrobiota > Verrucomicrobiia > Opitutales > Seribacteraceae > Seribacter. Next base: position 30,466 of record NZKY01000037.1, on the reverse strand, counting down.
TATTAGGCGGACCCGTGATTGGAAAAATGACAGAAGATTCTATTAAAGTATCGGTTGAAGAAGCCACTGATGCAGATACATACAAATCCATTTCTAATGATAGTACTTACTTCCTTGGTGATTACACGGCTGTGGATGGTGAGAAAGTTGGAAAACTACCAGAAGAAACAAAAGCAAAAGTTGAAGAAAGCATTCAATCCGGCAAACAAGGTTCTCTTGCTAGTGTTGCGGTTTTCCCATTCTTCATGCTGGTTTGCTATGTCGTCTTAATATTATATTTCAAAAATAGAGGCGGTTACAAACCTGTTGAATTGTAAACTATTCTTTTCATTTAACTTTACAGAAAAAGCCATATTCTTTGGGATATGGCTTTTTTGTGACTCCACAATCCTCTATATTCTAACTAAATATAAAAATAATAAATTATGGCTAATAAAAAACCGTTGCGTATCGGATTAATTGGATATGGCTTTATGGGCAGAACCCATTCAAATGCCTTTCGAAAAGTTTCTAATTTTTTCGATCTTAAATACGAACCACAACTCGCTGCTGTATGTGCTCGAAATAAAGACCGTGCAGAAGCTTTTGCATCTCAGTGGGGTTATGAATCAGTTGAAACAGATTGGCGTAAATTAATCGATCGTGACGATATTGATGTGATCGACATTGCAGCACCTAATAATGTTCACCACGATATTGCAATTGCTGCAGCCAAAGCAGGTAAAGCAATACTTTGTGAAAAACCTTTGGCTTTAAACTGCAAAGAAGGTGAAGCCATGGTTCGTGAAGTAGAAAAAGCAAAAGTCCCCAACATGGTATGGTATAACTACCGAAGGATTCCTGCAGTCTCCCTGGCTAAAAACATGATTGATGAAGGTCGACTAGGAAAAATTTATCACTACCGCTCAAACTTTCTTCAGGACTGGACGATTAACACAGATCTTCCTCAAGGTGGCGAAGGGCTTTGGAGATTAGATGCTAAAGTTGCCGGCAGTGGAGTCACAGGTGATTTATTAGCTCATTGTATTGACACAGCAATTTGGTTAAACGGACCAATTGTTGAAGTAAGTGCAATGACTGAAACATTTGTCAAAGAGCGTGTTCATACAAAAACTGGGAAAAAGCAAAAGGTTACCATAGATGATGCCTGTGCATTCCTTGCAAAATTTGCAAATGGTTCCCTTGCTATATTTGAATCTACTCGTTACGCTCGTGGACACAAAGCATTATATACTCTTGAAATAAATGGTGCTGATGGTTCTCTCGCGTGGGATCTTCATGATCTTCATAGACTTGAATATTATGAATATGATAAAGAAGATGCAAAAACACGCGGATGGCGTTCCATTCATGTTAGTGATAATGGAGGCGAGCATCCATACATGGACAAGTGGTGGGTGCCGGGTCTAAATATCGGTTATGAGCACAGTTTCATCAATCAATTTGCAGATTTTGTAGATGGTTTTGGGTCACGTAAAAAGAGACCAAACCGTCCTGATTTCCGCGATGCTCTAGAAACACAGTATATTTGCGAAGCCGTACTTGATTCTGCAAAATCAGGAAGGTGGAAAAAAGTCGGTAAAATAAAAGCAAAGTAAGTAACATTTATTAAAAATTAATAAAGGAGTCACCTCAGGGTGGCTCCTTTTTTGTTTGAGAATTCAGTATTTAAACTTGCCGTATTATTAATATTTAAAAAATTAGAGGAATGAAATCTTTAGTTTTATTTTTCGCTTCGTGTGCAATTCTTTCTACGAATTTATTATCGCTGGACTGGCCATCTTGGCGGGGACAAGACAGGACAGGTATATCTGAAGAAAAAAACTTACTGCAAAAATGGCCTGAAGCCGGACCAAAGAAGTTGTGGCATACGAACGAGGCGGGGTTGGGATACTCGGGCTTTACTATTAGCCAAGATAAACTTTTCACTCTTGGAGCGTTTAATAAGGAAGAAATGCTTCTGGCATTTTCTGTGAATTCGGGCAAGAAATTATGGCAATTAAGAATTGGTGAACTACTCACGAATGGGTGGGGAGATGGCCCCAGGATGAGTCCAACCATTGGCGAGAACAAAATTTATGCACTTGGAGGGAAAGGTAATTTAATATGTGTAGATTTTGGAGGAAAATTGATTTGGCAAAAGAGCTTAGTTTCTGACTTAGGGGGAAAAGTCCCAAGTTGGGGATACACGGAATCAGTCTTACTTGATGATGGAATGGTTATTTGTACACCTGGAGGAAAGAATGGCTCTCTTGCGGCCTTGGATGCGAATTCAGGCAAAACATTATGGAGAACAGCAGAATTTACAGACGGTGCTCAATATTCTTCTCCCATTTCCATTCTGCATCAAGGCAAAAAGCAGTATGTACAACTCGTTATGAAAAATTTGGTTGGAATAAGCCCACAAAATGGAAATGTTCTTTGGAAATCTGAATGGCCCGGAAAAGTTGCAGTAATTCCGACCCCTTTGTATGCAGATGGAAAAGTTTATATTTCTTCTGGCTATGGTGTGGGATGTAAACTTGTAGAAATTGGGAGTAATCAACCGCAGGATATCTACGAGAACAAAGTGATGAAAAATCATCATGGAGGCGTTTTAAAAGTAGGAAATTTTCTTTATGGCTATTCAGATGGCGTAGGATGGGCCTGTCAGGATTTTAATACTGGTGAATTAATTTGGAATGAAAAGAAAGCACTGGGAAAGGGTGCAATTGCTTACGCAGATAACCGTTTGTATTGTCAGGGCGAAGGAGATGGAAAAATTGTTCTTATTGAAGCATCACCAAAAGGATGGAATCCGATGGGTCAATTTGTGATCCAACCACAGACTCAGAAAAGAAACCCCAAAGGACGTATTTGGACACACCCGGTAATCTGCAACGGAAAATTATTTCTACGGGATCAGGAATACATTTTATGTTACGATATTAAATCGTAAATTTCTACTCAAGACCTAGTATTTTTTTTCCTTCTTCCGAGATCATTCGGGGATTCCAAACTGGATCCCATACAATCTCGACTTCAGCTGACTCCACATCTGGAATTGAAAGTATACGCTGCTTTGCATCATCTGCAATTACAGGGCCCATTCCACACCCCTGTGCAGTAAGAGTCATTTTTACACTAACTCGCTTGCCCTGCTCCTCTTCAAAAACTCGCATGTCGTAGATAAGCCCAAGATCAACAATATTGACAGGGATTTCAGGATCATAACATCCCCGTAATGAATCCCAGACTAAACCTTCGCTAAAAGGTTGATTGTGAAGTTCAACATCTTTTCCGGATAAAACTTCTTTTTCTACCTCTTCCCCAAGGGCAGATAATTGATCATCCCCTACTCTGTACATACCATTTACATCTCTAAGAGTGACCGAACCACCTAATGATTGTGCGATGTCATAAGAAGCTCCTTCTGACAAAGTAACTTCATCTCCCGCAGGTATAATCGTTGCGATACAATTTTTCACCAAGGTGACTTCCTTTTTCATTTCTAAAAATTACATCCTAACCCTTATTGTGTAAACCCAAACTGTCCCTTGTACCAAGGTATAATCGAATAAGCACATCTAGGATCATTCAAGTTTTCAATTTGTATCAATAAAGAATCTATATGCCTGAAAAAGGATCTGGAGGTTCCGGAGTGGCTTTTGTGCAGATTGTTCAAAAATTTAACCTCAAAAAGTCCACTCAATGCATCGAAAGGATTTTTAATTTTAGGAAAATCTTCTATTTCAAAATCCGTAATACCAGCCAAATCTGAAGCATGTTGAATCGCGTCATATAACCCTCCAATTTCATCAACCAGGCCTTTTTCCTTAGCATCAATTCCCATCCACACGCGGCCTTGAGCAATTTTATCAATGTCGTTTATTTCCATCTTTCGATTCTGACTGACTAAAGAAAGAAATTTTTCATAAATCTCTTCGATATAATTTTGCACAACTTGAATTTCTTCTTCCGACTTCGCCCTGGCCAAACTCATAATGTCGGCAGAATTATCAGTTTTGACCACATCCCAAAACAATCCAAAATTGCTTGCTAATTCTTTAATGTTTGGCAAAAGACCAAAAACACCAATTGATCCAGTTATGGTTTGCTCTCCAGCAAAAATTCTATCTGACTCCATAGCTACCCAATAGCCACCTGAAGCGGCAACCGGACCCATCGAAGTTACAATGACCAACCCCTCAGACCTTGCCCGACGGATTTCGCTTAAAATACTATCTGAACCATTTACACTTCCACCAGGACTGTTAATTCTTAAAACTAAAGCTTTATAATTAGGATTTTTTCTAATTTCTCTTATTCGCTTAGCAATTTCATCACCGCCGACTGACATTCCATCATCGCCCCATCCATCGACAATAGTCCCTTCTATGTATAGAACTGCTACTTTAGAAAAATCGCTATCGTTTGCTGAATCTAAATCACTGAGCGAATTTTTTCGATCCACATAATCTATCAATTTAATCTTGGCAAATTCTGAACTTTCTTCATCTTCAATGCCCTTTACGATAAGTTTGTCCAATACATCTGCATAAGGAATCGCAAAATCAACCAACCCAATCTCGATACATTTATCAGGATTTAACAAAAAACCTTCATCCAACTTTTGAGTTAAAACTGCTTTTTGGATTTTTCTATTTTTACATACCGTTTCCAAGTAATCCTGCCATCTAAGCTCAAGCAAACGCGTTATCTGAACCTTGTTTTCTTCACTAAATTCAGTCGAAATAAAAGGCTCCACTGCACCTTTGAATTCACCAACACGGATTACCTGAACTCCAATGCCGTATTTCTCCAAAGCTTCTGCAAAAAACATTTGTTCACTCGCCAGACCATTTAACATTAATGAGCCGCTTGGATTCATGTAGATCTGATCACAAACTGAATAAACTAGATAATCGAGTTTAGATGGATTGGAAATAAAACCAAAAATTTGCTTACCCGATTTCTTAAAATCTTCTAATGATCTTACGAACTCCTTTACGGCTTCGTAACCACAGCCATAACCACTTGGAATAAACCCGCCCTCAATAAAAACACCTTTAATTTTATCATCAAAAGCCGCTTTTTTAAGAGCATCTAGTACTTCTCTTAAATAAAATTGCGGAGGAGTTTGTTCGTCTGTAATTACTTCTTTAGTTAGATCTTCCAAATCAAGATCACTTGGGCGATCTGTTAAGTTCATTGATAGATTAATCACTAAAAAAGATCCAGAAAGAGGCTCTTTTTCCGTTTCTTCCACAAAAGAAGAAATGACAGAACTAAAAATAAAAAGAGAAATCACAAAGAAAAGAATCGTCGATATGATTGTAACTGTGAGTCTCTTGAGAATATCTTTGAAAAATGAATTCATAAGTCGAATTTTTAAAAAATACCTCTTTTTAGTCTAGGTCGAAGAAAAACTTTGCCTGATGGGAAAAAAGAGCCCATTTATCTTTTCTTATGAATGATCAAGATCTTTCAGTGGAAAGGAAAGCACTCCGAATAAATTTAGATTCCGAAAAGTATGGCACTTTTGCAGAAATTGGTGCCGGACAAGAAGTAGCCAGACATTTCTTTCAAGCCGGTGGTGCAGCAGGAACTGTTGCAAAAACAATATCCGCATACGACATGAAATTTAGCGATGCAATTTATGGAGATGCTGGCCGGTATGTTTCTAGAAAAAGATTGGTGCAAATGATGGCCCATGAATATGAGCTTCTTGTCGAAAGATTATCTGAAGCTAGAGGTAATGAAAGTACTTTTTTTGCGTTTTCTAACACTGTTTCTGCACTAAACTACAGTAAAAGCAATGAATGTCATGGATGGATGGGCATCCGCTTTCAAACTTCACCCAAATCTACATATCATGACATTATTTTACATGTGCGAATGCTTGACTCAGATAATCAACTTCAACAGGAAGCGATTGGTATTCTTGGAGTAAATTTAGTCTACGGAGCAATGCATTTTTATTCCAAACCAGATGAATTTATAGACAGTTTAACTGATACTCTCGGAAAAGACAGGATCGAAGTTGACATGATAGAGTTCAACGGATCCTCATTCGACAATATAGACAACCGGATTCTTTGCCTCAAATTAACTGAAAAAGGTCTCACCAATGCAGTCATGTTTAATGAACAAGGTCATGTCGTACAACCCTCAGAAAAACTATATAAGCAAGCTTGCTTGATTGAAAGAGGTAGTTTCAGACCACTCACTAAAGTAAATCTGGACATGCTCGAAAAGGCAAAAAGTCAGTTCGTATCAAGAAATGATGTTGAGGAAGATTCTATAGAAGTTTTTATGGAACTAACATTGCGTAGTCTGATCAACGAGGGTGATATCGACTATGATGATTTTATAGCAAGAATTGAAGTTATAAATGCCTGTGGTTATAGCGTGCTAGTTTCCAATTATCTTGAATATTTCAAACTATCTTCATACTTAAGACGATATGTTCATAAGCCAATAGGACTCGTCTTAGGCATTAATAATTTGGCAGATATTTTCAAAGAAAATTACTACTCAGAATTAGAGGGAGGAATACTTGAAGCCTTCGGAAAACTCTTTAAGGATAATGTAAAAATCTATGCCTACCCTATTGAATTTAAAAACTTTTTAAGATATCGAGAACAAATGGGTATTGGTGATAATGTCGAAACAAAAACAGCTGAAGATGAACTTGTTACAATCGACAATTTACTAGTCGCTGATAATTTACGTAATCTTTATAAATATATTCGCGAGAATGGTTTCCTGATAAACATAAACAATTGTAATCGAAAAAATATGAACCTTTTTTCTCGGGATATCTTTACTCTTGTCAAAAAGCGAGCTGATGGGTGGAAGGAAAAGTTACCAGATTGCGTTAGTGAAATGATTGAGAAAAAAAATCTCTGGAATAGTTAATTTTATTTTCCCTACAATTTAAAATCAGCATAAATCAAACGATGGTCCGAAGCGATTCCAGCATTATCTTCATCCATTATCCAGGCTGAATTTCGGATATACTTTTCGAACATTTTGGGAGACGCCAAGATGTAATCAAACCGTGAGTAACTATCCTGTTTTTTAAAATAGTGGGTCCAAAAATGACCCCGTGAATCAATACAAGGAATTTGAATACTCAAAATTGTATCATTGACCGTCATAAATCTCTTTAATGGGGCTGAATTTTTATGATCGTTAAAATCACCCAAAATTAAATAATTTACCCCATTTCCAGAATTCCAACGCTTTCTTATTAGATCTCTAAAACAGCGGGCTTCTTTTTCTCGGCGAATATTTGCTTGAGGATCATCCTCCCGTTCAGTCCACATGCTTTTTAAATGAAGGTTAAAAACCACGATGGGTTGATTATTAATCTCGAATAAAAGCTCTTGTAATCCTCTTCCTGAATGTTGAATGTTTCCGAAATAATTGAAAGGTATATCAATAAAGTTCTTCACTTTTTTTGGCTTGTATTTGGACAAAACAGATAAACGCCTAATTTCATCTTCTTCACGATTTGGCTTCCACTCACCATAACTAAAATATGGTCCTCCTGTATTGTTCAGGTCATTCCACAGTTCCAAAAAATGAGCATACTCGCCCATTTCCTGTAAAGCCAAAATATCAGGGTTTACCGACCTAATAACCGAGCGAAGAGATTTTTTTTCGATTTCTGGTTTGGGATAGTTTGGTCTCCATTCACCATTAACAATCCGGTCACAGGATAGATAATTCTGCACATTGAAGCTAGCAAAGCGGACGACTTCTCCGCTCAAACATTTAAAGAAGAAAAAACTACAAATAATGAATCTGAGAACCTTAGCCTCTTCCACGAATAATATTCACATTTAATCGTTTACTCTTTGGAATTTCCAACCGCTTTTTATAATCCTCCGGAGTTTTAGAGCGTGCCGCATCATATGAGTCTTGAGTTCGGTGGACTAAATGAATGCCCTGAAATGGAAATACCCCACTATATCCTTTCCCCCAGTGGAAAGCCATGCCACTTGTACTTGTGGGTGTAATTTTAATCTTGTGAGAGCCAAAAGGTAAGCCCATCAATTCAGCGGATTTAATAGGGTTCCATGACTTACCCGTAAATTTAGTCAAAATATCATTCCATTTATCTAGCATAGGAATTTTGGCACGCTTGGATTCAATTGGATCAATGTACAAACAACCATCCCCGACCAATGGCTCAATCTCTGCCATTGTTTTATTGGCCACGTCAGGAATAAAATTGGGTGAATACAATGCGATACTAAAAACTGTATGATGCTCTTGATCTTTATCCTCATCCACTTCACCCCAAAAACTTAAGCCTCTATGATTGATCTGAATTACATATTCAAAAGTGGCACCGTTATCAAGCGTTCCCCGTAAAGTAGTCTCTTCTCTCTCTGTTGATACTTCAGGAGGATTAGAAAAAGAAACAATTTTTCGATGTTTCCACTGCCTGTTTCGTTCACCTGGATTTAAGTAATATGTGGGACGAAAATTCACACTTAAAGGAACGCGCTTTGCTCTTTCTCCAAGTGCTGATTCCCCTTCCCCGCCCGGATTTTTTAACCATATATGGACCACATGACCATTTCCATGAATCGCAACATCATAAACCGCGCTCTCTAATACGGTATTATATCCTTTCCATTTCCCATTACCATACCTAGCCAGATTACCACCACTCGAAGGAATTATAGCAGGATTTTTGGGCATTAATTTTTCTTTTAATCTTCTTATACCTTCCCCTAATGCCTGAGATTCAGGATTCAATCTATCCCAAGACAACTCATAAGGTCGATTTGGATTATTTTTCATCAACAAAGTTACCCCATTATCGCTTGCCGCCATGTACAATGCTTCAATTTTATTACCTTCCGAACTTACCCATGTGTGGTATTGAGTAAGATCCGCTTCAGTAAGACTGGGAACTTTCATAGATTTTCTCTTATTTGCAAATTCCTTCTGTGCTTTCAGTTTTTTTACAAGTAATGCCTGCAAATCATTAGCAAGTTTTTTGGAATCATTAGAAAGACGAACAATAGGTATCGTTTGCTCTGAACGACCATTAAACATGGAAAGAGACAAGGTTTCGCCCTCCAATGATATAAACTTGCCCATCAACGATGTCCCAGAAGTACTTTTCCAGGAATATTCTTTTTCTAAAGATAAAATACCATTGGAGGGATTTTCAGAGATTATTTCTGGTTTTGGGGACTCAGTGGACTGCTCTGGCTCAGTCTTTGAAGGATTCGGAGGACTCGGTGAAACTACAACTGAACTGGATAGCTTTGTCGCTAAAGCTTGAGACGCAGGACTCAAATTAGCTCGTGGTAAATCTACTATTTTACCCTGCCATTTTACGGTCACAGAGATTGCATTTGCCTTAACAAAAGAAGCCTGCAGTGTTCGTCCTTGATTATCAGTCCAAGGATGAATGGTATCCGGAGAAGGAGTCGGAGCTATAGAATCAAATGGATTTGCTGAAGAACTTTCAGCAGACAATTGCTTAGCTAATGCCTGAGACTGGGGCGATAAAGTTGCTAAAGGAATAGGGACAATCTTGCCATTCCATTTAATTGTAAGAGTAACTCCGTCTGACTTAATAAAAGAAGCCTGTAAAGTTCTACCCTGAAGATCAGTCCAGGAGTGTTGAGCTTCTGCACTTAAAAATTGAAATAATAAAAAAGAGCTGAAAATAAAAATATAAATAACTTTCATGATTCTACGGGTTTGATTTCTTCGTGGGATATTTCCCAAGGTAACATGGACTGTATCTTTTTTTGTTCCCAAGGATTAAAAATGTCAAAAATTTTCCCTGGATTAAGAATGCCATTAGGATCGAGTGTCTTTTTTATTGCCTTCATTATATTCCACTCTGCTTGATTGAATTGCATACGGATAAATGGTGTTTTAGCTAATCCAATCCCATGCTCACCACTGATAGCTCCTCCAAGTTTATTTACCTGGTCCATCAATATTTTTAATGCCTCAACAGCAGCTTCTGTCTCCTTTTGGTCTTCGTGATCGTACATAAAATTTACATGCAAGTTTCCATCACCACAGTGACCAAAAACTCCAATTTTTAAATCATAGCGATCTCTTAAATCATTCACACATTTGACCAGATTGATTTGTTCAACCAAAGGCACAACCACATCCTCATTCAACTTAGTATTTGCAAGCTTTTTCATTGCAGGTGAACACTTCCTTCTTACATCCCACAAATATTCCGCTTCCTCTGAATTTTCAGCCATTTCAGACCTTACTGAATTTTCTTCTAGCCAAGCATTTAACTCAAGTGCATCTTTTTCAACCGAAGAGGAATCTCCATCTAATTCAATAAGAATCACTGGATGGGGTTCAAGTCCCTGAAAAACATCTCGTCCAGTAAATTCCTGGACACATTTTACAGTCCATAAATCTAAAAACTCAAGAATTGAAGGACAAAGTCCNAACCTAGACAACTCGACAGGAGCTCTCAATGCCTCTGCATCTGATCTAAATGCAGCCAAAAAAGTCTTTCTTTCCTTGGGTCTGCGAATTAGTCTTAAGNTTACCTCTGATACAACACCCAATGTACCCTCACTTCCGATCCACAAATCACGGATATTGTAACCGGTAGCAAACTTTCGGGTTTCCCTCCCCCATCTTACTTTTTCACCTGTTGGTAAAAATCCAGAAAGAGACAAAACATAATCGCGGGTAACACCATACTTCACACATCTTAAACCACCAGCATTGCAGGCAATATTCCCTCCTATGGTACAAAAGTTTTTTGAAGATGGATCCGGAGGATAAAACAAGTCATGGCCAGAAACTTTTTCCTGAACCTCAGCCACAACCGCACCTGGTCCACAACGTACCAACATATTTTCTTCATCCACCTCGATTTCATTCAATTTTGAAAGATCAAGAACCCACCCACCGTGAATAGGAGTAACTCCACCCGTAAGCGAAGAACCAGCTCCTTTTGTAGTAACTGGCACACCAAATTCATTGGCAATAGTTAGAACCTTTCCAATTTCTTCCTTCTTCACAGGTTGAATTAAAGCTTGCGGAGAAAANCCGATCTTTAACCCATCAAATGAACTCCGATGTAGAGAATTAAGATCTGTTTTTACTGAAGTGCCTAGTTGTAATTCTATCAACTCAAGTGCTTTGGAGTGATTTTTTTCTGAAGACATGTAGGGTCTTTTATAAACTATCCAACCTTTGTATCCAAACTTAATTTAGTNAGCTCTCTNGCCTTAAGCATGTTGATTACATCTACAATTTTTTGATAAGGAAGCTTTCGGTCACCTCTTAGGTGTATNACTGGTTGTTCACCACTCTCATTTGCCACTTGATCAAGTAACGCCTCTAATTCTTCCTTGGAAACTGAATCTTTATTCCAGTTATAATTACCCTCCGCATCAATAGTTATAAATTTATCCTCAACATCAGGTGGTTCCTGTTTGCTATCAGCATCCTGACTGGGCAAATCAATTCGATTATATTGCTCAATTACTGGTGTGGTGATCATAAAAATAATCAAAAGTGAAAAAGCTAAGTCGATNAGGGGTGTGACNTTCAAATCTGATATTACAGCCAACTTATTTGGTCTCTTAAAATCCCTTGCCATTCTTAATCTAAATTTGGGAAAGCCAACAACATTTAAGATTTTTGTTCGATCTCAATTCGATCGGCTAAATTACTGGCAAAGTTTTCCATTTTCGTCATTCCAGACCTAGCCATGCCAAGTAAACCATTGTAGGCAAAAACGATAGGAATCGCCACACAAAGTGCAGCAACTGTTGTCAGCAAAGCTCCTGAAACCCCGGGAGCAAGGTGTTCAATCGTTGCCCCGCCACTTTCCATCGTACCAAAAGCATCCATTACCCCCCATACTGTACCTAACAAGCCTAAAAAGGGAGCACCCGAGACTATGGTTGCCAACCAATACATTCTTTCTTCGTATAATTCACCCATTTCTGACAATGCTCGCTTAATTGCGTTTTCGACATAATTCATTCGTACTTTACCCGATTGATTAGACATTCTGGCTGCAGCCATGGCCCGAGAACAAATTTTGAGATAGGGACTTCCCTCGCCTGAGAACAATGCATCATCATAATCATAAATACAGGGAATTTCGTTAATCCGTTTTTCATCACGAGCATTATTCCTACGGGCTTTTTTCAAAATATTGTATTTGCTGTACATGAGTGCTAATGCGTAGCAATTCATGATTACCAAGACAAAGATTACAATCTTACCGGCAAAGTTTGAATCAACAAAATAGTCAATTAGACCGGAACTCGCCAAAAAACCAAATTCAGCATGCATAAAACCAAATGTATCCATAATTATATAATCCTTAATTTTTAACCACCACATCTATTATATTTAGTCAGAACTTCTTTTGATCAAACAAATTTTATGTTCTCAAGACTTATCCGCAATAAATTCCGATTAAGTTTGCTCCACTCTTAAAAGAAATTTAATCAAAGAGTCTCATGCATATTTCTCAAGATATCTTAACTGAACTCAACGATAAGTCATTTAATCCATCTGGAATGAATTCGGTTGTGGGCTTGGATGGTTTTGTCGATAAAATTGTCACTCCAGTTGATAAAAGACATGGATTAAAGGAAAATTTTGATCCAATTGAAACGATTGATTCTTTAGGAACAAGAATTTCTGCGGCAGCAGGAAAAAGTGCAAACATAGAACTTTTTCCTCGTTTTGAAAAACTGGGTGGTAATGGTCCGATCATGGCAAATGCCCATGTCTCCTTAGGTCTAAATGTACGGTATCTTGGTGCTTTGGGTCATCCTTCTATCGATCCTGTTTTTAAAGACTTTGCCTCTCAGACCAATGCGATTTCAATCGCAGACCCTGGAATTACTACGGCTCTTGAGTTCAAGGATGGTAAATTAATGTTCGGTAATACAAGTAGCCTTGAAGAAATTGACTACGCTCGGATACTTGAAGTTGCTGGTGAAGGTGCATTCATAGACATGCTTGCCAAGGCTGAACTCGTTTCGATAGTCAATTGGACAATGATACCTAAAATGACTTCTATTTTGGTCGAAATAGTTGATAAAATAATGCCAAACCTTCCTCCAATAGATACGAGAAATTTTTTCTTCGACCTGACTGATCCTGCAAAAAGATCTTCTCAAGATTTATTAGAAGTTTTAAAAGTTATCTCACGATATCAGGCATATGCTGAAGTTACTCTTGGACTAAATTATAACGAAGCACTACAGGTTTGTGAAACTTTGGGAATTAATGGTGGCGATAAGAATGAAGAAAGTCTTTGTTCAATATCCACTGAAATTCGTCAAAAATTGGAAATTGCCTGCGTGGTTGTTCACCCAACCGAATCTGCGGCATGTGCGACTAAGGATGGTGCTTGGTGGACTGAGGGTCCTTTTACAGAAAATCCCAAAATTACCACTGGTGCCGGAGATCATTTTAATGCGGGTTTCACCTCTGCAAGGCTTTGCGGTTTTTCTCCGCTCACCTCTCTTGCTCTGGCCACATGCACATCAGGATATTATGTAAGAACCGCCCAAAGTCCCTCTACTTCCCAAGTCATTTCTCTTTTAAAAGAATCACAACAAAATAATTCATGAGTCACGAAACTGGAATCTTAATATCCTTCGAAGGTTCGGAAGGATGCGGAAAATCAACGCAAATTCGCTTACTTGCTGACCGGCTTGAGGAAGTTGATCATCGCGAAGTGGTTGTTACCCGTGAACCAGGTGGAACACTTATTGGCGAAGACATCAGACACCTTTTAATGCATGCCGATTCATCCCAGCAAATATTCCCTGAAGCCGAACTACTTCTTTTTGCAGCTAGTCGAGCTCAGTTGGTCAGGGAATTAATTTTGCCATCTATTCAGGAAGGCAAAATCGTTTTATGTGACCGATTCCTTGACTCTACAACAGTTTATCAGGGAGTTGCCCGTCAAATTGCGGATGACCCAGTGACGCAAATAAATTCATTTGCCGTAGGTGATGTGGTACCGGACCTGACAGTTATTTTAGATGTGCCTGCAGAGGTGGGTCTGGAAAGAATCAAACATCGGATTTCAGATATGCCAGACCGAATGGAACAAGAAAATGTTGAATTTTATGGAAAAGTCAGAGAGGGATACCTGCACCTTGCCCGCAGTCTGCCTGATCGCTTTTTTGTTGTTGATGGTCTCGGAGAACCTGAAGAAATAGAAGTTCTTATTTGGAACGAAATCCATGCACGCTTTTTTCAGGACGAGTAGTTAATCCCAAACCTAATGGTTCAGGACTTAGATAAAAAGATTCAAAAGCTTCAGTCCGAGTTTGAAAGCAACTCTCTTCATCATGCTTTGATTTTCCAAGGTGCTGAATTAGGTCGAATCGAAGATAATGCCCTGCATCTTACCCGCAAGGTACTATCAATGAATCAAGATCAGAAAGAACATCCCGACCTTTTTCATTTGAGACCGGCAGGTAAAATGAGAATTATCGGTGTTGAACAGACTAGAAACCTCATTTCTGAGCTCAATCGAACTGCAAATCAGGGAGACAATAAAGTAGCTTTAATTCATGAGGCAGAAAGAATGCGAAAAGAATCTTCAAATGCTTTCCTCAAGACATTGGAAGAACCTCCTCCCGGCACATACATATTCCTTATTACAACCCGTAATAATTCTATTCTTCCAACTATTCGTAGTCGTTGCCTACAGGTACGCTTGAGCACTGAAATAACTTCTCTTAATCATCCTCAATGGCAGGACTGGCTTCAGCTTTATGAATCCTGGATTTCATGCCTATTGGATCGGGAGAAAATTAAACAAGATCGTGTATCTCCAATGTTCATGGCGTATGGTTTAATTGAAAGACTTATTTCAATTAATAAACAAATTGCCGATGAAGAATGGAAAAAAAATCTGATAGACCTACCTACCGGAATAGACGAAAAGGAAAAAGACGCACTGGAAACATCTATTCGAAAAGGCATTAGATCAAATCTCATTCGTGGCATCATTGATTCTTCTCGATCAATTGTTATCAATTCAGATATTCCAACTGAAAGCCTGGGGGGAAAATTAGCCAAGGTAGTCTCATTAGCCGAAAAAATCTCCGGTTTATTGGAAGTAAACCTTAAAGATGAGACTGCTTTTGAATATTTTTGGCTATCTTCCCTTCGCATCTGGACATCAAAATCTTAAAATGAAATGAAAAGTATATTTCAAAAAATAATCTCTCGCGAAATTCCCGCCGATATTATTTTTGAGGATAATCTATGTATCGTAATTAGAGACATCGAACCGCAAGCACCCGTCCACTGTTTAGTCATACCAAAGAAAAAGATTGAAAGGATTGCACTTTCTGAGGATTCCGATCAAAAAATACTTGGACACCTTCTCTTGGTAGCGAAAAAAGTTGCCCTTAAAGAAAAACTCGAAGAAGGATTTCGTATCGTCATCAATAACGGAATCAAGGGCGGGGAAAGTGTGCCCCACTTGCATGTTCACCTGCTAGGTGGAAGACAGATGCAATGGCCACCTGGATAAAACAAATGAAAACATCTTACAAATATCTTATCTTTGGAATTTTAATTTTCCTTCACAATCTTTTCAATCCGCTCTTCGGCGATTTAATTGTCACAAAGGACGGATCACGGATCAAAGGTGAACTGATTTTATTTGAGGACGGAAATCTAACCTTTCAAACCAAATTTGCCGGTAAGATACGTGTCTCAACCAATGAAATTGATTCCTTGCAAACAGACTCTGCTATTTCAGTAAGGCTTGCAGACAACCGAACATTCCAGAGTAAAATTCTCCTCGCGGATGATTCGAAAATACTGATTGAAGAAAATCAACTTACTCCTTCATTCACCGAGGTGAAGCATCTCTGGCCGACCGAAAACGACGATCCACAAATTGTTGAAATGCAAAAAAAAGCTAAAGAGCTAGTGATGTCATGGAAAAATTCACTAGGTTTTGATCTGACTGGGGCATCTGGAAATACAGAAAGTTTTGGAGTTGGAGCAAGACTGGACAGTCAATACGGGAATAAACTGAGAAAATATGACATGTATTTGAGCTATAATAATTCTTCCAAGAAGGATCAAACCATAGTGGACGAAACAAAGCTTGGAGTTGAATATGATTCTCGATTCTACGAACTCCTATCTTGGTATGCTAAAACAGACTTAGAAAATGATCGGTTAGAGGAAGTTGATTTGCGGGCTACCACTGCATTAGGACTGAAATATTTATGGATTGATGATAAACCTTATAAATTTTCAGTTCGGTCAGGTCTTGCTTTCCGCTTTGAAGAATATGGACTTGCAAGTCAGGAAAATGTCGATGCCTTGGCACTCGATTTTGGTATCGAATACACGCACAATATCAAGGAATTATTTAACTTAGAAAGTGATATTACTATCATACCCAGTGTTGAAGAACTTTCAGATTATCTGATCACCAAAGATACAGCTCTTGTTGTTCCACTCGCTAAAAGTTCAAATTGGCAGCTCAGAACCGGTTTGTACGGCACTTACAATTCGACCCCAGTCAAAAACAAAGAGGAATTGGACCTAAAATATTATATGCGATTAGTGTATCGTTTGGACTAAAAGACTTTTAATAATCTCCTCCCAGATCAATCTCCCTAATCATTTTCGTAATTTCAAAGATAAAACTGATCAGTTGGGACGAGAGTAGAAGAATAAGAACCAAACCAATAAAAAAAATAAGTTTCGGTGGAAGCTTTTTTTTCATTTTTCACTTTATTTTCATTCTAATACTCGCCCTCGATTCTCTATCCATTCGAGCGTCTTGCTAAAACGTGAGGTATTCGGTTCATCAAATCTTAAATTTTTGCTTTCTTGCTTTTCCCGCTTTTGATTTAGAAATTCTTGAGTACGATCAAAATCATTAAGGGTTTCAGAATCTTTTTTCTTGAGTGATTTTTTCTCGCGATCCAAAAATGAACGAACATTACCATATAAATTGTCTTTCCTTTCTTTCAGAACTTTGGAATTCGATCGGACATTGTCTGTATGATTAGATTTTAGGTTTTCCGCTTCCCTAAATACAACTCTGGGCATTCCATCATTAATTATTACATTTCGATCGGGATTGAAATTGCTAAAGCCAACTTTGTTTCTTCCCTTGTCTTCAACATTTCGAAAGCTACTTTCAGTGCCGTGACCTTTCAAAAAAACCTGTTTCGGAGATACAATTAAATCATTGCCATTCGAAAATTTATCTGCAGCCAGATCACTGATAAAGCCAACAGTCGACTGGTTCTGCTTTATAGGAATAGAGTTTTCATCCTGATCACTGAAAAAAATAGTTTTTTCTTGGTTTTGGGCACCCACATTTTCGGATTGAGAATTGTTTAAACTGGAAGATTCAATAGAAGAACCATGCTTTTGTGAAAGAACTCTATCTTTTTGCATCTCCACAACCGGGGAGATTTTATCATCTGCTTGTTTTTCACTAAAAAAAGATTCCAAATCATTTCTTTCTAAGATTATACTTTTTTCTTCACCGGTCTTTTTAATCTCAGATTTTTTTTGTACCTCTGCAGTTTTTAAAGATGAATTTAATTTTGAATTTCCTTCGTCTTGATCTTTCAAACCTTTAGTAAATTCATTTCCTACATTCTGCAGACCGTAATCTATGTTTTCAGTAGTTAAAATCGTTTTACTTAAAGGTTTTTCACTTTTCTTCTTTTCGTCAGCTTGAAGTTCTGTGGCTTGCTTTTGCTCAAGGGGCAATTCCTTTTCTAGAGCTATTAGTTTCTTGTCTGGGATCTTATCCAATTCAGGCACTCCTGTATTTTGTTCTTTTTGTTCTTGGGCATCCTTATCTTTGGTGAGTGCCCAAGGCTTACTTTCTTCAAAAGCTTCGGACTCGGACAACTGATTTTCTTGTTTGGAAGATTTTTTGTCTATTTGCAGATCATTCTGATCATTCTCGCTAGTTTTCTCGACAGAATTAACTTTTTTAGACATTTGCTTCTTTATTATNTTAGAAGCACTGGTTTTGTTATTATCAAAATTTTTGTTCGTGTCGACCNTAGTGGTGGCACATCCCGTAAGTAAAATAAAAATTATTAGAGTACCAAAAGAAAAAAATTTGAATAAAATTTTTACAACCATCAACCGCTAATTACTTGAAGGGAACGGATTAAAAGCGGCAACCATTAAATCAATTAGCGAACAAATTGCCTCACCTCCAGTGTCTGAAGTCTGAAGAGAAATGGATACTCTCCCACTCTTTTGATTACTTGACTTACTGCTAGCCTGTAAGTCAGTAAATTGGTCAAATCCAATTGTCTTATCTAAATCAATTCTTTTCACAAGGTCACTTGCGGTTTGAAAATCAAGCTGTTGTAGAAAAATTTCCAAAAATTCACCGTATACACTTTCCAAAGACGCATTATTTTCACTTGTGCGTATTCGATCCAGTTTACCGGCAACTTTCAAACCAAAACCTGAATCAAGAACTTCTCGATCGTAATCATAATTTGCAGAAAGTGAAACTTCATCCATTCTAACCTTTGCTTTCAAATTGAGATCAAAACTCAGAAGATCTTCGAATTCTTCAAACAACTGAACTTCACCTTTATTTTTACTGAAGGACTCAAAAAAGTTTCTACCCAAAACAGACAAACCGACATCATAATCATCTCCTGTTAAGTCGTAAGCAACTTCGGACTGTATAATACTTGAATTCTGACCAAAATTAAAAACTTGAGACAATTCCTCAGAAAGGAAGACTGGATCTTTTTGATCGGACCACCATGAGGAAAGCATAACCAAACACTGTTCATCCATCCCGATTGAAATATGGGCGGTTCGGTGATCAAAAGAAATAAATTGGGGTGAATTACTCTCATTCACTATCCATGAATTATTTACGCTCTTAAGTTCAAGTTTACGGGTAATAAACTCTCGCAAGCGTCCTGCATCTCCCACCGGTATAAGTAAGCCCCAGACTACATCCTGCTCCCTTTCATCCATGTAAGCATCTCCCGGAAACTGAAGGAAATATAAAACTCTTCCAAATGGATTAATACCACACTCCTCAGGTGACCATGCAAGATTTGATAAGAATGGGACATTCTCTACAAATTCATCAGGAATTATCTTAGGTAAACCTACTTGTTCAACCATTCTTAATCCAGAGAATGAAAAAACACCAAAAGTTTTTTCAGGCAGATAGGCAAAAGCACGGTCATCAAATCTTTTGGCTGAAAGTTTATTTAAAAAAGATTCTTTTGCATTCGCTTTATTACCTTCAGTCGGGTTTAAAGTCGGAAACCGATCATAAACAAACCATGCTATTACAGCAGCCACTAAGAGAAAGATAGGAGCATTTGCCCAGCTGAAAAAAGCCCCTTTCTGATTATTCTGCTCTGCAAGAGTCGCTGAGTCTTGAGGGTTTTTCCCTCTCAAAAGAGAAGCATTGTATGCAATAACCAAGGTGACAGCAAGCGGATCAAATACAATAACTAGTATCAAAATAAACCACTTAACTACCCGATTGACTGCCTTACTCATTGCTTCTTCAATAACAATTGGATTTTCCGTTTTTTCAGCTTCCACAACGGAAGAATCAAAAGCACGAGCAACGAATTTAAATGAACCAATATCAGTTGCCCTTATCTTGCCCGATAATTCCAGTATCTTTTTCTCAGCTTCCTCTTTCTTACTAAGATATTCACTTTTCTTTGCTTCCAATTCATCTGAACTTTCTGGACCAAAAACTGAATTCGTTTCGCTTAGAGAGGTAATCTTACGACTTGCCTCACCAATTTCCAACTCAAGCGACTTAATTCTCTCGTCTACCGACGCTCTAGCTTGTTGCAGATTCTCTAGTGCGGTTTTTACATTACCAGCCTGCTCTGCACCTCCCGTGGTAAGTAAAGTAATTTTAGTATTTGCTTCTGAAATTTCATTTTGAGCCTGAACGATTCTTTCATCAAGGGACTGGTACCTTTTATCCAAGTCATCTCTTGCTTTTTGACAAGCATCGGAAATCGCTTGCAAACTTGCCCTCAGTGCCTCCCGTTCCGCAGACTGTGACTTGAGTAACTCTGCTGCTTTTTTTAATCCATCATCTTTTAAAAATCCTCCTGCACCCTGATCCCGGTAAACCTTTACCGCGGCATCTAATTCAGCAATACGCTGATTAATTTTTGCTTCCTTGTCTAATTCCAGCTTGATTCGATTATCAATTTCTTCCTTGTATGGTGCTTTTTGGCTTTCCAAGGAAGATATATCACTCCGTCTTGTATCAATAAAACTCTGTATTCTTTTCTTTTCCTCTTCCCTTCGCTCACGCTCGCCCACAATCATCTGGTCCGTTTCATCAGCTAGCCTAGCTTTGGCTTGTTCTGCGGAAAGAATATCTGCCCTTCTTTCCTTAATGTAATCTTCAAGTCGATCTCTTTCCTCAGCCTGCTTTTCCTCACGTAAAAGAGAACCTTTTTTGCCCGAATCGCGATAGGCTTCAATCAATCTGTCATACTCTGCCTGCTGCCTTTGGAGGCTTACAATTTCCTTTTCATATCCCTCTACCTGATTAAGGGTTTCCTCAAACGCCTGAGATAAATAACCATAAATTCCTGCCGATGTGATTCCAATTAGGAGCAAAACTGCAAGAAGTAAATAAGTCCTCAGGGTGCGATTACAAGTATGCCAATTTCGATACAGAAAAGAAGCGGCAACAAGCTTTCCAAATTCCAGACTTGAAGCCATGATAATGATCGGAATTGTGAATGAACTTACTGCACCAAAGGTCAAAGCTATTCCACGAACGCTAAAGTAAGCGGCACAACCGGCAATAAAGAGAGCCGCTCCCCCAATTGTGAGCGTAAAGATATTCATCAATTGAATTTATCACACACACGAATTCAAAGGGAAAGAAGAAGTTGTTCCCAAAATCACTTTTTATTCACTATTTTACGCTTTTTGTTTTCATTACACTCCATTTCTATTTTGAATGGAAATGGATGGATTTTCACAATTATTTCACAACCATCGACTGGCTTGTTGTAGCTGCTTATCTTGCTGCCACCACTTGGGTAGGTCACATACTGAAAGGCAAGCAATCCACCATTAAAGATTTCTTTTTGGGGGGTCGTTCTCTTCCATGGCTTGCAGTTTCTGGATCAATTATTGCAACAGAAATAAGCGGTGTCACATTCATTGGTGTACCTGGTATGGTTTACGCCGCCGGTGGAGATTTTACTTATCTTCAGTGGGGAATTGGTTCAATTATTGCCCGAATTATTGTCGGTGTCTTTTTTGTGCGTGTTTTTTACGAGCGGGAAATTTACAGTCCCTATGATTACATGGGAAACCGAGTTGGTGTTGGTGCCAAAAGACTGGCCACTTTAATCTTTCAGATTGGTGGAATTCTTGGTCAAAGCGTCCGGGTTTTAGTGGCAGCCCTGGCCCTGAAAGTGGTCACACCACTTGCTTTTCATGAGTGCATATGGATAATTGGCTTGTTTGCAGTCGGATGGACTCTAATGGGAGGAATGAGAACAGTTATCTGGACCGATGTCATGCAATTTTTTCTTTTCGTGGGTGCTGGACTTTTCTCTTTTATCTGGATTTTATCTTCACTCGATCAAGGATGGGCAAGTATGATTGAAATATCCGGAGATGCTGGAAAATTTAATCTGTTCAACTTAACTCGTGATCCAGCGGTTGGATTTACCCTATGGGTGGCAATTCTTGCAGTACCTTTCCAAAACCTAAGTGCTTTTGGAGTCGACCAGCTGAACGCACAGCGAATGTTCTGTTGTCGTGATGCAAAGGATGCCAAAAAAGCAATGATAACCAGTTCTGCCGCTCTTCTTCTAACTACCCTAATGCTTTTTGTTGGGGCCGCTTTATTTGCTTACTACGAAGAAATGCGTCTGAATGGGACGGAACCACAAATTTTTTCAAAGGATAGCAACTATATTTTTCCGGTATGGATCGTTACGGAACTTCCTGTTGGTCTTAGGGGTTTGATCTTGGCTGGTATTTTTGCAGCTGCAATTTCCAGTCTGGATTCAATCCTGGCGGCACTTTCACAAACCACCCTTTCTCTTTTTCGGAAAGAAAATGAAAATAAAGATTCAATATCCCGTGACTTGTATTATTCAAGGGTTCTAGTACTTCTCTGGGGAATTGCACTTTCCGCATTTGCAATTGAACTCGATTCTTTGCGCGGCAAAGTCAATGTAGTCGTTCTCGCCTTTGGCATGGTATCTTACACTACGGGACCAATGCTCGGAATGTTCTTGGCCGCCCTTTTTACCCCAAAAGTTCAGGCAAAAGGCTTGGCACTTGGATTTTTCCTATCCTTCTGTGTGGTCGCTTACATCCGACCGGACATTTATCAAATCCTGCTAAATTTTGAATTGATTACAAAAAATCAGGCAATTTCATGGAGTGCCCTTTCTAATAAAAACGGTAATTTAAGTGCCACCATTCACTCCGCATGGGCTTGGCCATTTACTGTTTTTCTCACTTGGGGGACGGCCCTCCTTTTTCCCAAAAGGAAGAAATGAATTCTTTCGAACAACTTTTCCCAAGACCTAAAAAAAGCTCTGCGACTGCTAGCCGTTTCCCCATCCCGTCCTCTTTTCCTTTCTACATTACTGAAATTAGTTTCTCCACTTTAGAAAATCATTTGCTTTCTAAAGGATTTCACCGTTCGGAGGATAGAGAAAGTGCTCTTCTCTTAATACAAAAAGAAAACTTTGATCATCCGGAAAAATACTCTATCCACATAAATCCAGACAGAATTATCTTATCTGCTGGTAAAGAAGTTGGGGTTTTTAGAGGACTACAAACCATTTATCAACTTTTTCGGATTACGGAAAATCATTTACAATGTGGAGAAATCGAAGATTTTCCTGACTTGGACCGCCGTGGTTTCATGCTTGATGTTAGCCGCTGTAAAGTACCAACAATGGAGTCTCTTTATCAACTGATAGATCTCCTTGCTGCAGTACATATTAATGAACTCCAACTCTACATAGAACACACTTTTTCCTTTAAGGATCATCAAGTGATTTGGAATGAGTCTTCTCCATTCACTTCCGAAGAAATTCAAAAAATTGATCAATATTGTAAGGAACGATTTATCGAACTCGTCCCCAACCTCAATTCATTTGGTCACTTTGAAAGATGGCTCATGCACAATGAATACAGACACCTCGCTGAATGCCCAGAAGGGTTTTCAAGGGAAAACCCATACATTGTCCGTGATCATGGAACCACTCTAAAACCAAACCAGGCAAGCCTCGATTTTATAAATTCTCTATATTCAGAATATCTTCCCAACTTTTCCTCAGAAAAATTCAATGTGGGTATGGATGAACCCTGGGAACTAGGTCAGGGATGGTCACACAAACTCGTTGAAAAAATGGGGAAGGACAAAGTTTACCTCACCCACTTGGACGGAATTCGAAAATTAGTCGAATCACATGGTAAAAAAATGCAATTCTGGGCCGATGTTCTTCTAGAAAACCCCGAAAACACTAAGCTTCTACCCAATTCTGCATCTCCTATAATCTGGGGTTATGAACCATCCCATCCATTTCCTGAGCAGGCAAAAGCAATTGCCCAATGCGGTCTTCAATTTTGCCTTGCTCCCGGTACTGGCTCGTGGAGAAGTTTTTCCGGGCGTTTGCCCAATGCACTGGAAAATATCAAATTGGCTATTTCCAATGCTAAAGAGTACGGTGCAGAGGGTATCCTGCTAACAAGTTGGGGAGATTGTGGAAACCATCAACCATGGGCTACTCTTTACCCGCCACTTCTTTATGGAGCGGCAAAATCGTGGAATTGCGAAGCGACAAGGAGTAAGGATCTTTTGAAGGCTTTGAACACACATTTGTTCAACGGAATGGAAGATACTCCCTCGGAAAGTCTTTTAGAACTGGGGAAACTCGATCAAGTTATTGAATCCAATATTCCCAACACCAGTTTATGTTGGTACTTACTTTTTGCACCACTTCCCCAAAAACTGTTTTCTTTTTTAAAGGATAAACATACATGTCACCAATTAACAGATGGAATATCACACCTTGATTCAATTAAAGAAAAGATTTCCCAAACCTACGAGCATCCAGAAGCTGAGCTCTTCAAAAAGGAAATACTCCTTGGTATTGATCTATCAATAATATCTCTTCAAAAAGGAATCCACCTGCTGAAAAAAGAAGTACCTCCATCTATTTTACTTCCGAGTGAAGTATTAAGAAATTATGAAAATTTATGGCTGAAGCGGGCTCGGGAAGGTGGTTTAAAGGAAAGTATGAATCTCCTGAAAGAACTTAATCCTTCTAACCAAAGATAATTCAACTCCCTAATTCGGGTACTTCTGCAGCGATTGCATCGCAACGTATTCTTCCATTTTTTGATAATGAATACCTACCTTGATTTTTTTCCATCAACCCCTCTTCAATTAATGAATCAAAAAAATTCTCTATGCTTCCAAAAGAATGGGTAGCAATTCCAAATTTAACCGAAATATGCTCAAGATTAATCCCCATATTAACTCGCAAACCAAAGAGGACTGAATCCATTACAAGATCTTCTTTGGTCAAATGTACATATTCATCATATTTTTTTTCACTCTTTTGAATTAAGGGTTTTGCCCATTCCTCAATATTGGATGAATTTTTTCGGCGTACTCCACGATACTGAGAAAAAGCTGAGGGACCATATCCAATCCATTCATTCATCTGCCATGTATTAAGATTATGTCTGCATTCTTTTCCTTTTTTGGAATAATTTGAAATTTCATACTGAAAAAAGCCCTGAGCAGGTAAGTATTCCCATGCCCATTCATAAAAGGCCGCTTCCTTTTCAGAATCTATGGCAATTTTCCCTTTTGCGAGCTTTGCATACAATGCGGTATCCTCCTCAAAGGTCAGGCAATATGTGGAAATATGATCCGGGTTCAAATCTACGACTTTTTTAAGATCTTCTTTCCAATCAGATAATTCCTGACCGGGTGCACCAAAAAGTAAATCTATATTGACCGACTCAAAACCAGCCTTTTGTACTAAATTATATGCATCGAGTGCCCTGCTTACTTTATGATCACGGCCCAATTCATCCATAAATTCCTGGTTAAAGGTTTGAATGCCCAAAGATAAGCGATTAACCCCGCCCTCCAAAAAAGCGGTTATTTTCTCTTGATCAATTTCATTTGGAGCCACCTCCACTGTCCATTCACAATTTTTCTCTACACCTGCCCTGTTAATTAATTGGCAAAGCTTACTAATATGTTCTGCCGAAAGAAGACCCGGAGTACCTCCACCCACAAAAACAGTGGAAAATTTCTTATCTGTCGAATGATCCTGAAAATCACGCTCCAGAGCAAAAAAGTAATCTTCAAATCCCTTTTTGCTTGGTCTCTCCTGATAAAATGCGCAAAAGTCGCATGTAGTGGAGCAAAACGGAACATGTACATACAGACCCAACGCCTGAGTATTTGTTTCTTGCGTTTTTCCCATGAAAATTATCTACAAATTAAAAGCACAATTTTCGACACCTAAAAAAGATGAATAAATTGAACAAAATATACAAATTACTCTTTCTACTCCTCTCCAGCATTATTTTTACGGGTTGTAAGCAACCAACATTCATCAATTTAACTTCCACAAACATAAGCCAAAACCCCTCTGGAATCTACACACTGCAAACTGAAGTCGATATTCAGGACAGAAATGTGAATCGCGATACTGTTGAAGTTTCTGCTGTCGTGGGTGGTGAATTAATCAGCATGGTTCAGGACCCGATTAATCAGAACCTGTGGAGTTGTGACTACAAATTACCTTCAGGCTTCGACGAAGCCACCTATTATTTCCAAGTTAATTATCGTCTAAACAAAGATGGTAGTTTAAGTTCTGTCAGGGTACAAAAAAGCGAACTTCAGTCATTCAGACTTGAGAATCGCTATGTTGGTAACCTGGCAGCTTATCGGGGTCCAGTGGGTGCGGAGATTGCTGTCCAGGGACGTGGTTTTACAAAGTATGACTCTATCACAATTGGAGGAAAAGAAACCAAGACAAACTATCTATCTGAAAATGAACTTCGTTTTATCCTCCCTCCTCTCCCCTCCGGAGTTGACTACCCCGTTCAATTGATCGGTGGTCCGCATGGTGCTTTGGATATAGGGAACTTTCGGGTAGACGAGAGTGTGCTTTCAGTTAGTCCATCTAAACTGGAAATTCAATCGGGCTCGAGCAATATCCTGCTTTTTAAAATTGATTACGACGCTCCTGAAGGAGGTTTGAAAATTTCTGTAAAAACGGACATTCCAAATTCTGTAATTATGCCAGAAGCTCGAATTAATCAGGGAGACAAAACAGTAAATATCACTGTTAAAGGCGGTGAAGTTGGAGAGGGTAAATTGGTCATCTCTGCACCCGGCTTTCAGGGGGTAGAAATTCCGGTTCGGGTTTTTTAGCCCATCCCCTATACTTTTCGCTTTTATTTAAAGATGGATAACCGGGCCGGTCCATTGATCGATCAGGTTTCCGTGATCATACCAGTCCACAACCGACCAGATTTACTTAAAAGAGCAATTCTATCGGTTCAGAATCAAACCCTCGTTCCGTTGGAAATTATTGTGATTGATGATGGTTCCGATAAGCATTTTTTAACAGATACGATCGCTTCATTCCCCGAAGTTCACTTTTACAAACAGGAAAACCAGGGTGTGAGCCATGCCCGTAACTCAGGGATAAAAAAAGCAAATGGTGAATGGATTGCCTTTCTTGATTCAGATGACACTTGGGACCCGTTTAAACTTCAAAAACAAAATATGTCCTTGATAGAACTCCCAGATGCTCTCCTTCTTCACACCGATGAGAAATGGATCCGAAAGAACAAACTGGTCAACCCACCAACTTATATGGACAAATCAAATAATAAGCTCTTTTCTAGAAGTTTAAAAAGATGCATTATTGGATGTTCAACTGTGGTGATTAAGCGTTCGGTCTTTGACACAGTGGGTTTTTTTGATGAAAGCCTAAAAGTTTGCGAAGATTATGATTTATGGCTTCGTTTTTTAATTGAGCACACACCCTTACATATCCCCTTTCCACTTGTAACAAAATTCGGAGGTCATTCAGACCAACTATCATCAAAATATTGGGGAATGGACCGTT
Source organism: Opitutia bacterium (assembly GCA_002694035.1). Taxonomy (GTDB): domain Bacteria; phylum Verrucomicrobiota; class Verrucomicrobiia; order Opitutales; family Seribacteraceae; genus Seribacter. Next base: position 3,305 of record NZKY01000037.1, on the reverse strand, counting down.
TTCGCGTTCAATCTCTAGAAAAATTGCTTTCCCATAAAAAAATCAAAAACTGGCAAAGAATGGAAATTCTAAATTCTTTGATCAACAAACTTGAAATCCTTTCACTTTCTTTCTTAAAGCACGATAAACTCAAACAGTCCGAAGAATTCAGGAAAAAACAAGAAATATATAAAAATCTGCTGGATGGAATTCCTGATAGAATAAAAGCTCATTCATGAACTTGATCACCGCCTTTCTTCAGGAAGCCAAACCTGTTATCGAATTGCTTAATTTGAAAAAGGTAGAAGTGCCTTCTCCTTTCAAATTATATAAAGGCGAAATTCATAACCTTGTCATATCAGGACCGGGCGGAGAAAATACAACGCAGGCTGTTTCATTTCTTCATGGCTATCTCCCTTCATTGTTCACGCCATGGTTAAATATTGGCCTTGCTGGTCATGGAAGCGAAAAAATTGGAAATGCCCTGCAGGTGGTAAAGTGTATTGATGAAAATTCTGGAAGATCGACTTTTCCTCCCCAAATATTCACTTCCATTTTTTCTAAAACCATACTTAAAACTGTCCAACACCCAAGTAATGAATATCTTCCCGATCATGCTTACGACATGGAAGGATTTTCATTTTTTCAAACCGCAACCCGATTCTCTCCTAATGAACTCATTCAATCGGTAAAAATTATTTCAGACAACCCCGTAAAACCATTCTCTCAGTTTAGAAAGTCGGAAACAGAATCCCTTATTTCTCCTCACCTGCCAAATTTGCTTCTATTGATTGAAGAAATGGAGAAATCTGCCAAATCCTTACAACCAAAACAGGAATTTATTCAACTTTTCCAAAACCTCATTTCCCTTTTCTCCTACTCAGAAACCCAGATTTTTCAGTTAAAAAAACACCTCCATCACGCTTTTGCTATCGGAATAAAGACTGACTCAATTTTAAAAATCGCTAAGGAGTCAAGTGATTCAAGGAATTTTCTCTCCACTTTCCTTAAGGAATTGGACTCCAAAAGACTTTTTTCATGATCGAAATCATTTATTTCGAAGAATCCATTTCGGAACACCCTCGCACCCTTGGCATTTTTGAACGTTTTCCGCAGGCAGCCCGTGTTCCATGTTCAAATTATCAGGAAGTGTTTAATCCTAATGGTCAAAATTTTCGCATCCAAAAAAAGAAACCATCTTTAATACTTGCCCAAAAAGAAGGGAATTTTTCACTTCCTATACCAGAATCCTACGGAGTTGGTGGAAAAACAAACTATTACTTCTCCCATATGCTTAACTGTCTTTACGACTGCAGATACTGTTTTCTTCAGGGTATGTACTCATCGGCTAATTATGTACTCTTTGTGAACTACGAGGACTTTTTAAAAGATATCGTTCAAAAAACCTCTGAATCACCTGAGCCCGCTTGGTTTTTCTCGGGTTACGATTGCGACAGCCTCGCTCTTGATAGCATTTCTCAATTTTCCTCTTTTTTTCTCCCTCACTTTTCTAAACTTTCAAATTCATATCTTGAATTACGAACTAAGAGCGTAAATATTAAGCCTCTCTTAAAAAGTAAAGCCGTACCAAATATCATAACTGCATTTAGCTTCACCCCGCAGGAAATTAGCGAACAAATTGAAAAAGGCGTCCCGTCTGTAGATTCACGGATTGAAGCTATGAAAAAACTCACTTCTCACGGTTGGCCAATTGGTTTACGAATCGATCCGATTATTGATTGTAGCAATTTTACTGATCGCTACTCTAACCTGTTCCAAAATATATTTTCCAATATTTCAGAAGAACAAATCCATTCAATTTCTCTGGGTGCCTTCCGTATGCCGTCCACTTTTTTTAAAAAGATCGAAAAATTATACCCCGAAGAAAAACTCTTTGCTGGTCCCTTTCAAAAACAAGGGAATTCAATTTCTTATAAAAAAGAACTCGAACGGGAACGAAAAGACACCTGTATCAATCTACTTAAGAAATACACCAGTGTTCAAAAAATATTTTCCTGTGATATTTTCGAATCAGCTATCAACTGAGTTTTTCTTTCTCCGCACAATCCGATTGCATTTTTTAATAATTTTTTCTAAGCTTCAGTTATTGGTTCGCCACCTTAGCTCAGCTGGTAGAGCAGCTGATTTGTAATCAGCCGGTCGTCGGTTCGATCCCGACAGGTGGCTCCATTCTTTTAAGTAACAACCTTTTTTCCCTGCTTGATAATATATTTATCAATTTTCTTACCACTTAAACTATAAGAAAGAATAAGACCCTCCCCATTATCTACACCGGATTCTTTACATAATGAACCGTCGGGTCTCCAAACCAGTGCAGTTTCGAGGTATCCTAATTTAAAAACCTGCTCGACTGCCTTTTTTCCATTTGGGTACCACTCTTCAAAAATTCCGTCTGCCTGACCATTCTTCCACACCCCTTCTTCTCTCCATCCATTGCTAATCCGTCCAATTTTCTATTCCCATTTGGATACCAGTCAATATACCGGCCATCCAAAACTCCTCTCGAATAACTTCTTAAGATTTTCTTCCTTCCCTTATTATCCCATACCTTCTTGGTCACGACCCACCCATTCTTTACCTCCAAAAGAACACGAAAAAACTCTCCTTGCTGACTTCTTATATATCCCTTGGCAAACCCTGAAAAAGCAGAATTATAATTTCGTTCAAGCTTCATACCCCTTTTCGAGAAAATATAAAGATAACAATCTTTCTCAATTTCTCCCCAGTCCGGAATAGCCAACCAAAAATCCCGCTCCTGTATAGATTCAAATTTTTGTTCATTCCAGGAAAATTCCTCATTATTTCCTCAAAGCCAGACTTGTTGCGAGAATAAGGTGAAAAAACATAGAATCGCATAATGTCTCATAGACATGTTAGCGATTTTGGAAAAATTAACGGGCAAAATCGTAAACCAGTATGCGTTCCACTGTGGGAAGGAGAATCTCTTTTTTCGCCTTCTGATGAATTGGATGAACCAAATACTCCTGCAAGCCCTCTTCATCCTCTACTTCTATAATAATTCCAACATCAAAACTATCATCCACAATCGAACGCTCGCTCATAATTGGATTTCCTGCCCGTGCATTTATTACTGAAGGTATCTCATTAAAGGAATCTGTAATTTCTATAATCTTTTTTCGATGCTCAAGATTACCCGGATCTTTCAACCAGCATAAAACGATATGAGTGAGTATTTTTGAATCTTTACTCTTTTTTTCAAACTTTGAAAAACATCCGGAAAGCAGAAATACAAAAAATAATTGAACGATAAAGAAATTTCTTTTCATTCAACCAGTCTATGGATT